>JAGCWG010000180.1 GCA_017961965.1 Bacteroidaceae bacterium
GAACATCCACGATTCATTGACCACCGCAACTACGGAAGTGTGAACTTCACGTTCTTTAAATAAGGAAAGAGAAAAACAAATTATATTTGTATAAACACAGAGGACACAGAGTTTTTATCTCTGTGTCCTCTGTGTTAAAGATAAATTCAAATTGACTTACGATGCCATCCGCAGATTCTGCATTTTAAATTTAATACAACTGTATCTTAATAACACCGTCTGTTCTGAACAGAGCACCATAGCCGTAAGGTTCGTCCTCGTGGTAATGACCAAAGAAGAAAGCACCATCCTTATAATGGTAAAGACCGTAGCCCTCACGCTTACCGTTTACGGTTTCTCCAACATAGCGGTCACCACTCTTGAAAGAAAGCGACATAAACTTATACACCTTGCGAGCCTCATCTGGTATAGTGATGACCTCACCATCCTTCATGATGCTGAGAGGTTCACCTGTCGTCAGGTCGTACGAAATATAATGTGTGTCCGAGCCGACCTTCACGATGTGGGTTCCCATCTTTATGCCAAAGATGAGAGTCGCCATACGGAACATACCGGTAATAGATGTTTCGTTGTCGGCTATGTACTGACCGAAGCCATAGATGTTATTATCGGGAGTCAGCTGACCTATATACTGTCCTCTTCCGCCACGATTTGCCTTCGCTATGCCCGAATGGAACGGATGGCAGTAGTCACAGAACACAGCCATCAATCCTTCAGGTATGGATGGGTACTTGTCTAACTTCACCTGTTGTGCGCCGACATTCAGCGAAAACAACAGCATAAACAGATAAATAGTTTTCCTCATAGTTAAAGTATTTGATGCAAAATTACACATTATTAGCGAATATTTAAGGAAAAGATTAAACATTTTTTCAATCCAATAGTCAAAGAATCGTGAATTGAATAAAAAAGAATAATAGTTACAGAAGTTAAGTTAACTTCGTGGAGTAAATGGAAAACGAACGACCAAACGTCCGTTAGCTCAAAACAAGTGGAGCGTAAGCGAAATTTGCGAAACTAATATTCTTGATTCTCCAAGGAGATCGGTAAAAAGAAAAAATAAACATACAATAGGTACAAAAATGAAAAAAGCATCATTAGCACTGCTTCTGACGCTTATCGGTTCGACTGCCTTTGCACAGAAGTTCGATATCGTCGGAACAATCATCGAAAAGGGAACAACCACTGGCGTGCCATCAGCATCCGTCAGAGTTCTTTCTCTCCCAGACAGTAGTATGGTAACAGGAGCATCCACTACTACCAACGGTTCTTTCAAGATTCAGAACGTCAAGAAAGGAAAGTATGCCCTCAAGGTAACATTCGTGGGCTATCGTGATCACGTGCAGAGCCTCGACCTCACAAACAAGTCTGGTAGCACAGTGAACGTGGGCAACATCGAAATTGTTGAGAACAGCAAGCTCCTCAAGGATGCTGTTGTGAGTGCAAATGCTGCACAGGTACAGGTAAGCGGCGACTCGCTCGTCTATAATGCCAGCGCATACCGCGTACCAGAAGGAAGTACACTTGAGGCTCTCGTAAAGAAGCTCCCAGGTGCTGAAGTTGATGATGATGGTAATATCAAGATAAACGGCAAGACTATCAAGAAGATTCTCGTGGACAAGAAGGAGTTCTTCCTTGACGACAAGCAGACAGCCCTCCAGAATCTTCCTTCAAACATCATAGACAAGATTAAGTCATACGACCGTAAGAGCGACTTCTCACGCATCACAGGTATTGATGATGGAGAGGACGAGACCGTGCTCGACCTTCAGATTAAGAAAGGTATGGCTGAAGGTTGGATGAGCAACCTCGACCTTGCTGCAGGTACGGAGCATCGCTACTCTGGCAACCTCTTTGCACGTCGTGCCCTTACTGACGCTCAGTTCACACTCATCGGCAACGCTAACAATGTCGGTGGTCGTGGCTTCGGCGGCGGTGGCGGTCGTGGTGGCTGGGGACGTGGCGGCAACGGACTCTCATCTATGAAGAATGCCGGTTTCAACTTTGCCACAACATCAGACAAGCTTGAGACTGGCGGTAGCGTCATGTTCCGATATAATGGTAATGACCTGCATCAGGAAACAAATACGCAGAATTTACATGGACAGTCTTCTTTTGGAAATGAAATCTCAAATAATAAGACAAGCAATATAAGCTTAAATGGTAATCTCCGTTTTGAGTGGAAACCAGACTCAATGACAAATATCATGTTTCGTCCAAGGTTCACCTACTCACGTAACCGTGGAATGAATAATAGCGTTGACGCAACATTTGTAGACGAATCAGAAGATGACGTAGAAACAAGAATTGATTACGCAGAAACTTTCGTGGATGACTCACTTGTACTTAACATCTTCAATACATCAAGACAATATTCTCAATCTTGGAGAGAGAACAAGAGTGCAAACGGAGAATTGCAGATTAACCGTCGTCTCAGCGACAACGGACGTAACCTCACATTCCGCTTCCTCGGTTCTTTCGATGACAATCTCAGTAAAAACCTATCTTCCAACCACACAAGATATGGATATGTGTACGATGATTCATTAAAAAAGAGAATAAGAAGAGGTAATGAAAAATTTACCAATCGCTATACATTAACACCTGAAAAGAAATATAGTTACACTGGTCAGGTAACATATTCTGAGCCTATTGCAGAAAGAACATATTTACAGTTGTCATATCAATTCAATTACAACTACTCAAAGAATGACCGTGGCCTACAGAGTTATGCAGAAGATTTAGATAGCTATAATAAACTTTGCTATGCACTCCAGACTTACAGATACGACATAGTAGGTGCAATGGATTACATGCTCAGCAATGGCTATTTAACAAACTATGACGATTACACGAGGATGGTTGCTGAACGTCAATCACAGTTCTCTGAATATCGCAACTACACCCATACTATCGGTTTCACATTCCGCAAGATAACCGACATGTACAATCTCTCTGCAGGAGTTGAATTGGTTCCACAGCACTCCACTCTCAACTACAAGTTCATGGGCAAAGAATACAACGACATAAAGAGAACTGTATTCAACTATGCTCCACGTATTGACTTCAGATACAATTTTGACAAACAGACACAGTTGCGTACAACATATTCAGGTCGCACATCACAGCCATCTATGGAAAGTCTTCTTGACATTGAAGATGACTCTGATGACAGAAACAAGAAAATAGGTAATCCAGGATTGAAGCCATCATTCCAGCACAGTCTCAATCTCAATTTCAACACATACAATGCAGAACTCCAGCAAGGTATCTTCGTGTTCGGTAATGCAAGCCTCACACAAAACAGCTTTGCACAAGAAATTATAGTTGAACAAATCAGCCAGAAGCAAACAACAAAACAAACAAACATCAACGGCAACTGGAACGGTATGATTGGATTTGGCTACAATCGTGGCCTCGGAGAGAAGAAATACTTCACAGTCAACACCTTCACAATGCTTAACTACACACATAATGTTGGTCTCTACTTCGTAAATGATTCTGCAGAAATGGCAAAGCAGAAAATTACAACACCAGCATCCTTTAAACAGAAGAC
>JAGCWG010000181.1 GCA_017961965.1 Bacteroidaceae bacterium
CCTTATCGTGGTTAGAGAGGTATGAAATGGTCCATGCAGGCATCTTACCATCAGGACTTTCCTTCTGAATACGGCAGGCATTCACAGCATAGTCATGAATCTTCACATCCTCGTATGTTGTTCCGTCTGCCGAATAGATGCGCTCAGCATGCTTCTCTGCAGCCGCGCCATTCTGTATGCAGACAATCTGACCTTTCTTTAGACCTGTGAGGATGACATAACGGATACCATTCTTGTTGTTGTAGAGTCCACCCTTACTTTTATTGAACTCAATATTTCCGATACCCATGTACCAGCCTTCCATACCTTCATTTGTCACGATAACAGGCTTGTAGCCGTCACAAGTCTGCATAGAGGCATCCTCAGCACCTGTTGTGAATGTCTCTGGAGTGATTGGCTTGCCGTTGTTTGTGAGAGCAATAAAGTCCCAAGTTTTGTAAAGTCGCATGTGATACTGCTCACCACAAAGGATGGTGTTGTCTGCAGGTAATGAAAACTCGTATCCGTCGGCATGAGCAACGACAGACACCATAGCCATTGCGATAGACGCAATAAATGTGTAAATTTTTCTCATAGGAAATGTTTTGATTATTTTTGGTCAATAAGTTAGTTTTTATTTTTTATCGATTCTTTCGATGGTGGTGCAAATGTAGGCAAAATGACTTTAAACAGGAAACATTCTGGCTTTTTTTTATTTTTTTTCGCCTCAAATCATTATATTGTCTATTATTTGTGGTGGAAACATCAATTCTCATTTTTTTGCATAAAGAGATTAGTTCCTCTTAGGTGCACCTTACGTTCACCTTATGTTTCCCTTCATTTCCCTTACAAAATGAAGAGACACCTAAGGCACACCTAAGGGGAAGGTAAGGAATAACTCATTAACTACGATGTATCATTCTTCATTCTTCATGTTTCATTTCCCATTATTCCATGGTTTTTGCTCACAGCTTAATCCTCCACGTCCCTCTTCAGCGACTCAACAAACTGGTCGAGGCGCTGCATCTCGCCTGGGATATTGATGCGTTGAGGACAATGGCTCATACATTCGCCACATCCAATGCAATGGTTTGCCTGACGGAGTTTAGGTACGGAACGGTCATAACCTATGAGGTAGTTCCTGCGCTGACGACGATACTCCGCACTTCCCTTGTCATGAGGCATATTACCTTCTTGTATCATCTTGTTATAATGCGCAAAGATGGCAGGTATATTTATTCCGTATGGACAAGGCATACAGTAGTTGCACTCGTTGCAAGGAATGGTCTTGAGGTCATAGATGTCCTTTGCCACCGTCATAAGGAAATCATTCTCTTCCTTCGTGACAGGTTGGAGTGGTGCGTATGTACGTATGTTGTCACGCAAGTGTTCCATGTATGTCATTCCAGAGAGTACACAAAGCACGCCTTTTGGTGTTCCTGCGAAGCGGAAAGCCCATGATGCCACGCTATCCTCCGGACGCATTGACTTCATCTTGGCAACTACAGGGTCTGGCACTTTGGCAAGTCGTCCTCCGAGGAGCGGTTCCATGATGACAGCAGGAATACCACGTTTCTCCAGTTCTGCGTAGAGATAAGAAGCATCCGTGTTGAATGAGTTTATCTCGTTGGCGTAATCCCAGTCGAGGTAGTTAAGCTCTATCTGTACAAAGTCCCAATGGTAGCGACCTTCGTCGTGCCACTGGAGGAGCATGTCGAATATCTCCACGTCACCATGGTATGAGAAACCGAGGTTACGAATCTTACCAGCTTTCTTCTGTTCCACGAGCCAGTCAAGGATGCCGTTATCCATGTAACGGGCATTGAAGGTCTCCTCTGAGTCGAGGTTCTCGCCATCGAGGTTACGGCTTGTACCACCGATGGCATGAAGTAGGAGATAGTCGATGTAATCTACCTTGAGGTTCTTGAGCGACTCGTTGAACATCTCCTGTGACGCTTCCCTTGACCACGTCTGAGGTGCAAAGTTACTTAACTTAGTTGCCACGAAGTATTTATTACGTGGGTGACGACTGAGGGCGATACCTGTGGCAGCCTCCGACTTACCCTGACAGTAGGCAGGGCTTGTGTCGTAGTAGTTCACACCATGCTCCAAGGCATAGTCAATCTGTTTGTTGACCATCTCTTGGTCGATGATATCAGGATCTGTGTCCACCTTTTTAGGTAGTACAGGCAGA
>JAGCWG010000182.1 GCA_017961965.1 Bacteroidaceae bacterium
CATGGCAATAATACGCCAGACTTGTTCGGAGGATTTGGCAATACCATCCGTTATCGTAACTTCGACTTCCACCTCGGTCTCGGATTCCAGATTGGCGGAAAGGTGTTTGACTCAAACTATTATGAGTTGATGTATTGCAAAAGTATATTCACATACAACATCCACAAGGATTTACTCCAGAAAGGCAATGCAAAAAGCGACAGAGTACAATACGACTGCATCACCAACGCATCATATCTTAACATAAACAAGGTAGTGTTCGGATATTCTCTCACAAAGGATGCTGTAAAGCCACTCCATGTGCGCTCTCTCCGCATATACGCTGATGCCGATAACCTTGCACTCTTCTCAGCACGCAAAGGCATGGATCCACGCAACCTCTCCTTCTATGGTGCTGGCATCAACGTTGGTTTCTACCCAATGATGCGCACCGTCAGCCTTGGAGTGGAAGTAGGACTGTAATCAATTCATAATTCACAATTCACAATTCATAATTGCTCCCTATATTCTGATGGATGAACCTTCAGAATATAGGGGGCTTTTTTTGTGTTTCTTCCCGAACAATTCTTCCGTTCTTCCCAAACAATTCCTTCACTGTTCCCGAACAATTTTCATATTGTTCCCGAACAATTCTTGAAATACCTTAGTGGTACAGTTATACCACTAAGCGGTACGGTCGTACCACTAAGCGGTACGACTGTACCACGCCGTGATTTACAGAATTGTTACCGAACAACGCAAAAACTCATGCTGAACAATGAAAGAATTGTTCGGCATGAATACAAAAAAGCATGGTGATGATTTCACACAAAAAGATTCTACAATATTTTGTACGTGTAATTCGTGGTTAAAAAAGTTAGCTACAATGAATCTTGTAGACCACAAAAAAAGCCTCCGGAACAAATGAATGTTCCGAAGGCAATATTGAGAATTAAAAAGAAAATTACATATTCATACCACCATCAATCTGGATAACCTGACCAGATACGTAGCTTGACATGTCTGATGCGAGGAAGAGACATACGTTAGCGATGTCCTCTACCTGACCACCACGACGAAGTGGAATCTTAGTCATCCAGTCCTTGCGTACCTCCTCTGGGAGCTGAGCAGTCATAGCTGTCTCGATGAATCCTGGAGCAACAGCGTTAGCACGTACACCCTTAGGACCAAGTTCCTGAGCGATAGACTTAGCAAGACCAATCATACCAGCCTTTGAAGCTGAGTAGTTACACTGACCTGCGTTACCATGAACACCAACAACTGAAGACATGTTGATGATTGAACCACCACGCTGACGAAGCATGATTGGAGAAACAGCGTGAATGAAGTTGAATGCAGACTTGAGGTTTACACCGATAACAGCATCCCACTGTGCCTCAGACATACGGAGCATAAGTCCGTCCTTTGTGATACCAGCGTTGTTTACGAGAACGTCGATTGAGCCGAAGTCAGCGTGAATCTTCTTAACCACTTCCTCTGTCTCTGCAAAGTCAGCAGCATTACCTGCGTATGCACGACAAGTAACACCGAGAGCCTCGATTTCCTTACGAGTAGCCTCAAGACCTGCAGCCATTTCATCGTTGAGAACGAGGTCAGTGAAAGCGATGTTAGCACCTTCCTTAGCAAATTTAATGGCAACAGCCTTACCAATACCACGAGCAGCGCCTGTGATGAGGGCTGTCTTTCCAGTTAAAAGTCCCATAATGTTTTCGTTTTTATTTAGCTTCGAAAGCTTACAGCTTTCCCATCTTGTAGTTAAAGGGAGTTAAAAGGAGTAAATAGAAGTAAAAAGACGATAGACAATTCGTCAATTTATCCAGACAAGGTAACGTCTCTTTACTCCATTTTACTTCTATTTACTTCCCTTTACTCCTAAATGTGAAAGTTCTTCCGAAACCTGAGTTTATTATTTAGTTTGTTCTATTTTATCACTAAGTTTCGTCCGAGTGACTTGAGCACAAGTCGGCGGACGTATGGCTGAAGTTCGTCAGCATCGTTGAGTGCATAACGACCATAGATGTAAGGAATCTCACATCCCTTGAGACAGAAGTGAGCAATCTCGGCTGTGAGTCGCACGTTACGACATTCAAAGACACCCTTCTCCACTCCTTCGTTGAGGATGCGGCGGAAAAGGTTAATCTCGTTCTTGTCAAACGTCTTGCGCACAGATTCAACCTTCCAGATGTCGCGGAAGAACTCTGCACGGAGATTACCATTACGATAAACTGCTTCCTTAATGACTTCGAGGTGAGCAAAGATGAGCTGCACCATCTTGTCCTCCGGAGAGATGTTGCGACGAGAGACCTCCTCCAGTTTCATGTACAGACGTTCAAGTTCTGCCTCGATAACTGCAAAGTATATCTCCTCTTTGTTCTTAAAGTAAGTGTATAGCGTACGTCTTCCCTTGTTTGATGCAACGGAAATATCGTTCATGGTTGTGCCTTCGAAGCCGTTCTTTGCAAAGAGCACTCGAGCCACGTCCACCAGTATCGCCCTTGTCTTAGAGAGTGCCATAATGTTTCCTAATAAAGTTCATTCATCAATTATTCAACCTATATTGCTGTTTTTGCCGCCAAGCGACCAGTTAGGCACCTTAGTGCAAAAACTATAACCGTACAGGTTTAGACCTTTTCATCAAGACTAATCAGGACCGAAGTCTGAGAGCCTCAACTCGACTGCAAAATTACACATTTATTTTGAAACGTCCAAATGATGCTTGCACATCATTTACACAAAACCAGCATACACAGTTATATTTCAACAAAATATTTTTCGCACACTTTGCAAAAATTTTTATTGATCGAATAGCACACGTATTGCGTCTGTCACTTTCTTGACAGGTTTTACGGCAATCTTAAACTTGCTCGTGTCAAGTCCGTTCATGTTGGCTGAAGGTATGACAATGGTAGAGAATCCAAGTTTCTCTGCCTCGGCAATACGCTGAAGTATTCGACTGACGGGACGTATCTCACCACTAAGTCCGACCTCACCCGTCACACATACCGTACGATCAATGCCCATATCGAGGTTGCTGGACAGCACGGCTGCAATCACACTCATGTCAATGGCGGTGTCCGTCACCTTTATTCCTCCTGCAATGTTGAGATACACATCCTTCTGTCCAATCTTGAAGCCCACGCGCTTCTCAAGTACGGCAAGCAACATATTGAGACGACGGAGATCAAAGCCAGTAGCCGAACGCTGCGGTGTACCATAAGCCGCCGTGCTGACGAGAGCCTGTGTCTCGATGAGCAACGGGCGCACACCTTCTATAGCACTTGCGATAGCCACTCCACTCAGCCCTTCTGTCTCAGATACATCGGACAAGAGAAGTTCAGAAGGATTGGACACAGGACGGAGACCCGACTGTATCATCTCGTATATTCCAAGTTCGGCAGTTGAGCCGAAACGGTTCTTGATAGCACGGACGATACGATACATATAATGCTGGTCGCCCTCAAACTGGAGGACGGTATCGACCATGTGCTCCAGAATCTTAGGACCAGCGATTGAGCCTTCCTTGGTGATGTGACC
>JAGCWG010000183.1 GCA_017961965.1 Bacteroidaceae bacterium
AATTAAAAGTTGAGCAACGAGGTTGCATTATTAAGCATGAATACCGTTTAGAGGCCGAATCCGACACCAATCATGAATGGTGCGAGGTTGAAGTTATGACCAGGTGTCTGGTTAGAGTACTTCAACTTCATGAGGTCAGTAACTCCGAGTCGTCCGATAATGCAGAAGTCGTTGAATCCTGCGCAGAGGAGAAGGTTTACGCCGAGAGCCTCGATGTCAGGGTCGTTGACTACTGTATGCTTGCTTCCGTTATACTTAACTCGTGACAATGCTCCAAGTCGCCATTCGAGTTCTGCACCAGCAGAGAGGGAGAATTTCTCGTTTCGTGACTGGTAGCCAACCATGAGAGGCATGCGGATGCTCCAGTATCTGAGCCAGCTCTTGTCAAGTTCGGTTCCTGGATTGTAATTGTCGAAGAAGAGTCCACCGTTCTCATCTTTCAAGATGGCATTGCTGTCTCTGAAACGAATGGATGTACGGCTGAAACCAAGGTTGAGTGAACAACCGAACTTATGATCCTTTGTGAAGTCGCCATTCCAAGAGAAGAGGTACATTCCCCACTCGTATGATGAGTTCTTCTGTGTGAGAGCTTCTGCCTTGTTAAACGTTCCTGTTGGAGTGAGCTGTGAGAAGCCGAAGTAGATGGCAGGAAGGTTGTTTGTGTAATGCTTGGTGCAAACCTTGTAAGGTGAATCAGTATTCTTGTTGTGGTTGGTAGTGAAAGACAACTCGTACTTGCCGTGGAAGAGAGACATCTTCTTAATGTTTCCTTCATCGTTGAGTTCAATCTTGTCACCATCGCTGTTTGCCGGTTCCAATTCACTCTCTATCTCTGATGCGTTCATTACTGATGATTGCATGCTCATTGCAACAAGGGTTGCGAAAAATAATTTCTTCATAATAGTGTTTTGTTTTTTAGTTTTTAATTATCGTTCTATAAGCATAGACGTAAGTTTTGTTTCTTTTGTTGCAAGAAAAATCAACTTTTTTTTATTTTTTTTGTTTTTATGTGTTTTTTGCTGAGTTTTTCCGTTGCAAATGTATGGAATTATTTCCTATCTTTGTGCGCAAAAGAAGAAAAATATGAGTAAGACTCAACAGACAATAAAGGAAAGGACGAATTCAGGGTTGCGTGAACCTGGCAAGTACAAGGTCATAATGCATAATGACGACTTTACGACCATGGAGTTCGTGGAGAGCGTACTGCGTACCGTGTTCAGGCACCCGGCAGACAAGGCACGTGCCTTGATGCTTATGATTCATGAGGAAGGAAAGGCCATTGTGGGCATCTATTCATTGGACATCGCCATCACGAAGGTGCAGAAGGCTACGATGATGGCTCGCAATAATAACTTCCCGTTAAAGATTACTTACGAAAAGGACTAAGACACAAATATGAAATATACGGATTATGTATCGGAAGCATATAGAATAGTAGGCGAGATAGTGGACAAGGCTCAGTGTGAGCTTATCACTCCCGAACACCTCCTGCTTGCCATGCTCAGGCAGTCCATATTTGAGGAGGCACTCTTCTATGCCGATGCGGATACGGATCGTATGCGCAAGGAACTGGAGCAATACGTGGGTCAGATTGACCATGTGAATGAGGGTGACGACATAACTGCGTCCATACAGCTGCAGTTCGTCATGGAGCGTGCCGCACAGATTGCCACAAGTTCCAGTCGCAAGGTGTACGACATCCCTCATCTCGTGAGGGCAATGTATGACCTTGAGGACAGTATGGCACACTATGTCATAGAGAAGTACGTGGGAGTGGAGCAGAGCACGTTCATGCAGATTCTTGCCGACACCTACATGGACGAGGAAGACGAGGGCACTTCTCCTGCCTACGAGGGCGAGGAGGAGCAAGGCACTATGATGTGGCGTCAGTTTGTGGTGTGCGTCAATGAGAACATCGACAGCCACAATCCGCTCATAGGACGCGAGGAGGAACTTGACCGTACCATTCAGGTGCTGTGCCGTAAGGATAAGAACAATCCGCTTCACGTGGGCGAGCCGGGTGTGGGTAAGACTGCACTTGTGTACGGACTTGCCAAGCGCATAGAGGATGGCAATGTGCCTGCACGACTTGAGGGGTGCAAGATTTATTCCATGGACATGGGCACTCTCCTTGCAGGAACGCAGTTCCGTGGCGACTTTGAGAAGCGCATTAAGAGTATCATGGATGGCGTGCTCAAGGAGGGTAATGCCATTATATATATAGATGAGATTCACAACCTCGTGGGAGCAGGACAGACGAGTGACGGTTCGCTCGATGCCTCTAACATGCTGAAGCCTTACCTTGAGAGTGGAGAGATACGTTTCATAGGTAGTACGACGTATCAGGAGTACAACCGCTATTTCTCCAAGAGCAAGAGTCTCGTGAGGCGTTTCCAGCAGATTGACATCCTTGAGCCTTCTGCCGATGAGACGGAGAAGATTATTGAGGGCTTGAAGGATAAGTACGAGAGTTTCCATGGCGTGAAATATGCCAGCGACGTTGTTCGCTATGCCATAGACAGGAGCATGAAGTTCATCAATGACCGCTTCCTCCCGGACAAGGCTATTGACCTCCTTGACGAGGCAGGTGCTTTCCGTGAGCTTCATCCTTTGCTTGACAAGAAGGGCAAGCCTAAGGCTAAGCGATACCAGACGGTAGATACCAGGCTTATAGATGATGTGCTTGCCAAGGTGTGCAAGATTGACGCCAAGGCTCTGCGTGAGGAGTCAAACACAGACCTCATGTCGCTTGCCGAGCGCATAAAGGCTCAGATTTACGGTCAGGATGAGGCTGTGCGTCAGGTCGTGGAGTCGGTGCAGATGTCCAAGGCAGGATTGCTTGACGACAACAAGCCGATAGCATCCCTCCTCTTCGTCGGACCTACGGGTGTGGGCAAGACGGAGGTGTGCAAGGTTCTTGCCAAGGAACTGGGCATAGAGCTTGTGCGCTTCGACATGAGTGAATACACGGAGAAGCATACCGTGGCCAAACTCATCGGTTCGCCTGCCGGTTATGTGGGCTATGAGGACGGAGGACTCTTGACGGATGCCATTCGCAAGTCGCCTAACTGTGTCCTCTTGCTTGACGAGATAGAGAAGGCGCATCCCGATATCTACAACATCCTGCTTCAGGTGATGGATTACGCCAAGCTGACGGACAACAAGGGACAGAAGGCTGACTTCAAGAACGTCATACTTATCATGACGTCAAATGCAGGAGCGCAGTATGCAAGTCAGGCATCTGTGGGATTTGGCAGTAGCGTGTCTGCTGGACAGGCGATGATGACTCAGGTGAAGAAGACCTTCAAGCCAGAGTTCCTTAACCGCCTCTCTGGTACTGTTGTGTTCCGTGACATGGACATGACCATGGCAGGACTTATTCTTGACAAGAAGCTACGCCAGCTCTCCGATAAGCTTTCAGCCAAGGCTGTCACTCTCACCCTCACGGACGATGCACGTGCGCACCTTCTCAAGGCTGGTTACACCAAGCAGTACGGAGCGCGAGAGATGGATCGTGTCATACAGCAGCAGCTCAATCCTCTTCTTATGCGTGAGATTCTCTTCGGCAAGCTTAAGAAGGGTGGCGAGGCAAAGGTGCTTGTCACGGATGGAACGTTAAAGCTTGAATAAGACAGATGAGCTAATGCAGAAATAAGATCGACCTGTACGGTTGAAACTGTATGTTGTTTTTTGCCGCAGTGCGGCCAGTTAAAAAAACATGGTAAAAACCAAATAAAATCAAAAAAAACATGTTTTTTCTTGTTTTTGTTCTGTTTACTTCCCGCTGGTCAGTGAGAAAAGTTCT
>JAGCWG010000184.1 GCA_017961965.1 Bacteroidaceae bacterium
CTGGCACTCCTATGCCTGGTATGCCAATGCCAGCCAAGAACAAACTTGAAGAGAGACACTGTCCTGTGTTCTACATGCTTGGTGGTGATACCGACATAGCCTACGGCAATGGTATGGACGACTTCAAGCGCATCAAGCACGTACCTGCAGTGGTAGCCAACTATCCTGTTGGTCACGGCGGTACTTATGGCGATGTTCACGGTGGAGAGTTCAGCATTCCTGCTGTTGCCTGGCTCGACTGGCAGCTCAAAGGTGACAAAGAAGCTGCTAAGATGTTCGTCGGCAAGAAGAACGGACTTAGCAAGCGCAAGGGATGGACTGTTGAGAGCAATAGCTTGTTGAAGTAAAGAAATGGCCCCCTCCCCATAAGGGGGAGGGTGACTAATACTGTAATGAGTAATTAGTAGTGAGTAATGAATAATAGATGCTGCGTTGTTTCAGCAGCTCAATACTCATCAAAGACTTTTTACAATACGAAAACATAGGGATTCAAAACGAGTGTTTTCTTTTGTTTTCCTATGTTTTCTTTTGTTTTTCCAATTGGCGCACGTTGCGCACAATAATACAGAAATAAAACATGAAGAAATATCTATTCATATCATTGCTGTGCTTGGTGGCACAAACCATGACAGCACAATCACACAAGTTCAGGTCACAGGATGGTTGGGTTGTTGTTAACTTCGTGACGGACGATATCGTACGCGTCAGGTACTTCAAAGATGACTACAGAAAGGAGTTTAGCAACAATACAGGCGTGTGCGTAGTCAATGAGGAACCTATACGCATTACCAATACTGACTTGAAGCGTTCTACACCACTTGGTAAGACACTCAAGAGTAAGAGTCTTATCGTGAAGATAGCTGAAAGCACTGGCGCACTCTCGTTCATCGACCGCAAGTCTGGCGTTACGCTCCTGTCAGAGCGCAGTGAACGTCCGCATGAATCTGAACCTGTGGTACAGGAGCGTGTGATATACGACGACAAGTCGGCGCACATGGTGGAGACTGCCAATGGTAAGGTGACAGTCAAGGATGTGCTCCGCCGCGACACAATCGGTACGAGCACTAAGTACCGTGTTCACTTCCAGTGGCACGACGATGAGGCTCTCTACGGACTCGGATCCCACATGGAAGACTACATGAACCTTCGTGGCAAGACTATGTACCTCACACAGCACAATCTCAAGGCAATGATTCCAGTACTGAACTCCACTCGTGGTTACGGTTTGCTCTTCGATGCAGGATGCGCTATGAAGATGCAGGACGATTACGTGGAGATGGAAGCAGCCAAAGTGCTCGACTACTACTTCATCAAGGGAGAGACACTTGACAAGGTAGTGGCAGGCTACCGCCACCTCACGGGACAGTGCCCAATGATGCCTCGCTATATGTTCGGCTACATACAGTCAAAGGAACGATACGTGAGTCAGGCAGACCTGCTCGGCACGCTCGCTGAGTACCGTCGCCGTCATGTACCGATTGACATGATTGTACAGGATTGGAACTACTGGCCTCAGGGTTGGGGATACATGAAGATGGACCCTAAGCACTACCCTGACCCACAGGCGATGGCTGATTCAGTACACAGTATGAATGCGAAGCTCATGGTAAGTATCTGGCCTAACCCTCAGTACTGTCCGCAGGCTGACGACTTCAAGTCACGCGGCTTCATGCTTGAGCACGACGTCTATGATGCGTTCAGTAGCGAGGCGCGTCGCTACTATTGGAGCTACGCCATGCGTGAGTTCTTCTCCAAGGGCTTCGACGCATGGTGGTGTGATTGCTCCGAACCGTTGGACGGCGATTGGACGTGGGGTCTCGGACAGTATGGCTGGGACAGTCACGAGGAGCGGTGGAACCGTAACCGCGACGTACTCTCTGACGCTCTCGGCGCGGAGCGAAGCAGTCTCTACTCGCTCTATCATGCAATGGGCATCTACGAGAACCAGCGACAGGTCACCGACCCACAGCTCAGCAGCAAGCGAGTACTCAACCTCACTCGCTCCAGCTACGCCGGACAACAGCGGTACGCAACGATAACATGGAACGGCGACACTCATGCATCGTGGGCTTCATTCAAGCAGCAAATCCCTGCCGGACTCAACTTCATGGCTACAGGATGCCCATATTGGACTGTGGATGTAGGCTCTTTCTTCACAAAGAAGGGCGGTCAGTGGTTCTATAAGGGCGAGTTCCCACAAGGGGCGAGTGACCCGGCTTACCGTGAGTACTACACACGAATGTTCCAATGGGGCACCTTCCTTCCTATGCTACGTAGCCACGGCTCAGATACACCACGAGAGATATGGCGTTTCGGAGAGCCTGGCACTCCGTTCTACGATGCGATACTACGCATGATAAAGTTGCGATATGCCCTCATTCCGTACTCATACAGCATGGCAGGATGGACTACACACCACTCCTACACCATGGCACGACTTCTTGCCTTCGACTTTGCTGACGACACTAACGTGCTGGACATAAAAGATGAGTACATGTACGGACCAGCCTTCCTCGTCAGTCCTGTAACTGAACCATCCGTCACTTCCAAGCGCATATACCTTCCAAAGGGTGCCGAATGGATTGACTACTGGACAGGCAAGCGTTACGCAGGTGGACAGACCATCGAGAGCCACTTCACCATCGGTGAGCTGCCTCTCTATGTACGTGCAGGCAGCATCGTTCCTACCGCTCCTTGCACTGAGTACTCTGCCGCACAGCTCGACAAGGACTTCACGCTTACTGTATATCCTGGCAAGGATGCCTCATTCCTACTATACGAGGACGAGGGCGACAACTACCACTACGAATCTGGTCAGTACAGCGAGATTCCACTCTCATGGAACGAAGCCAAACGCACCATCACTATCGGTCGCCGCAGTGGCTCATATACAGGAATGCAATCAACCCGTACCTTCCTTGTTCGCCTCAGCACTGGCGACACAAAAGAAGTGAAGTACCAAGGCAAGCCAATCACAGTTAAGCTGTAAATCTATCCAACTCATGTCCTTCCTAAAGGAAGGGAGCTAAACACAGAGAGCACAGAGGAC
>JAGCWG010000185.1 GCA_017961965.1 Bacteroidaceae bacterium
ATCCTTCAGCCGACATTAAGACTATCTCATAGGAATATGGTTTAAATTCTTTTTCGTGGTTAGTGAGAACATCCTGTACGATTTTGTATCCTGAATGGTTGTAGTTTTGCACAAAGGTGCATATTAAAAAAACAGTCAAGAAACAGAACAAAAACAAAAAAAAACATGTTTTTTTTGATTTTATTTGGTTTTTACCATGTTTTTTTAACTGGCCGCACTGCGGCAAAAAACAACATACAGTTTCAACCGTACAGGTCGCAAAAATGTGCTTTTTGCTTGCATTATGATATTTTCACAATCACGGGAGTGTTACGAATGGTTACCGAAGGGTTAGCGAAGCATTATGATGAGGTGACGGATTGACATAATGATACAAAAAAATCAACAAACATGTCGTGAGTGTGAAAAAATGTTTTTACCTTTGCTTGCATAAATGAGATAGCGTAATTATGAAGAAGATATTGATTGCATTCGCGACATTCATGAGTTCCATTATTGGGTTGGATGCTCAGATACTTTTTGGAACATCGGGACTTGCCAACGTACCTACTGCCGACATGAAGCGTGAAGGTACATTTGTGGGTGGTGCTACACTCCTGCCAAAGAGCTATCTTGATAGTAAACATCCGTATGTGGGAGGAATGTACTACATCACGCTCACTCCGCTACCTTTCGTTGAGTTGACGTTCCGCGAGACACTTATCAAGTCGAGGAGCAAGTACCGTGTGGATGTTTTCTTTGATGAAAATGGTAATCTGGTGGATGGCGATGGCAACTTCATTCAGGAGAATGGTAATGTGCTTGATGCCAACGGTAATCTTGTGTATAAGCTTACTCCGGGCGATAATGTAAGGTATGGTGACTATGGCTTCAACGGACAGGATAGGTCATATACCATTCGTGTTGCTCCTCTTTGGTGGGTTAAGGCAGAGTGGTGTCCTAAGCTCGTTCTTGCCGCTACAGACCCTTGGAGTGATAATGGAGGAAGCCATTACTCTTCATATTATGGAGTGCTGACCAAGCATTTCACGTTTAAGAAGATTGGCGACTTCGGCGTTTCGGCTGGTTATTACAAGCCTATAGGTGACCGTTTTGGCGAAGCAGAGGAAAAGTCGTTTAAGGGATTCTTTGGCGGTATTGGTTACACTCCAGCATTTTGGGATAAGATGATGCTCTCCGTGGATTATGACCGCAAGGGCATTACGGTCGGAACGAACGTGTGTCTCTTCAACCATTGGAACATATATGGCTATGGCCGTGACCTCAAGAAGTTCGGCTTCGGCATGAGTTATCAATATACAATAGACTTTTAGCCCCCTAACCCCCAAAGGGGGCAGCCATCCGGAACATGGGTGGCAATTCATTCGTAAACAATAAATATTAACAAATAACAATCAAGCCTTCGTCAGTCAGGACGGCTGTTTTTGAGACCGTATTGTATGTTTCGGAACAGAACCTTTATCCGGATGGCTGCCCCCTTTGGGGGTTAGGGGGCTCTTAATATTATGGACTTAATTCCTTCATTTCAGGTAGATCATACCAACTTAAAGCCGGGAATATACATCTCCCGAAAGGATAATTGTGGCGATGCTACAATCACAACTTACGATATTCGTATGACAGCTCCTAATCAGGAGCCAGCGTTGGCACCATCTGCCATCCATACCATCGAACATATCGTGGCAACATACCTCCGTAATGATGAGGAGTGGAAAGACCGCATCATCTACTGGGGACCTATGGGATGCCTTACTGGCAATTACCTTATTCTCAAAGGCGAATATGCTCCAGAGGAGGTGCGCCAGCTCATGATTCGTGCCTTCCAGTATGTGGTGGATTATGATGCAGAGGTACCAGGTACTACGCCTGCCACTTGTGGCAACTATCTTCTTCACGACCTTCCTATGGCAAAGTGGGAGTCACGTCGCTATGTTCAGCGTCTCAAGAACGAGTTCTGTTGTGAATATCCAGGCATAGAACGTCCACAGGATGCAAGCGGACTCCAGTTCCATGATGCTTAAATGTGGAAAGTGTGCTATTTGTACATCGTAAGTATGGTGTTTAGCAAACGAAAAGATATAGTTTATAAATACAATAAAGGGAAGACGGATGTGACTCTGTCTTCCCTTTATTTATTCTGTAGATGTAGGATTACTGCTGTACGAGCTGTCCTTTGTATGTGATGTTATAAACCTCATCACCCATATATACGCAAGCCTCGAATGTGAGGATGGCAGAGTTGTCGGCAGCAGATTGGATTGAACCGCTGAGGAGGTCATAGTGGTAAGTAGCCTGATTGTCATCTGTCACAGTAATCTGCTCAGCAGCATTTGTTCCGTACTGTCTTTCGCAAGTGTAAGCCCACTGGTAGCCACCTTCGAGAACGCCGTTTTCGATAGGTACTCCTGCTACCTGAAGGTTTGTGAGTGTGCGTCCGCCAATCTCAACCTGTGTGAGAGTGATGGTAGCCGTGTTCTGTGATACCTGTACGGTTGCAGATGCTGCAACTGTTTTCTTTGTTGCGTTTGGCATTTGGATGAATCCTGTGCTACTTGTTTTGTCAACAAGGAGTCCTTCAACCTCGGCAGTACCAGAGTAGGTCTGTGTCTGTCCACCCATGAGCAATTGGAGAATTGTTGGCAACAAGACCTGAAGAGTCTCTGAATCACATGATGTAAGACCTGCACCCGAACCGAGGAGTGCAAGTGCCACGAATACATTACGAATGACTTTTTTCATATTGAGTTAATTGTTTTATTTATTTGTGCGGCAAAGATATAGAATATTTTTCTAAATATTGGAGAAAAACAAGGTTAATTATTGATAATACCTGAAAAAGCCGTAACTTCGCATTCTAAAATCGAGTTTAGGATGCCATTAATATTGCCAGATCAGCTTCCTGCGGTAGAATTGCTTAAGCAGGAGAACATATTCACAATGGGGTATAAGAGAGCAGACAGTCAACAGATTCGTCCGCTTCGACTTGCTATTCTCAATCTTATGCCTATCAAGATAACCACGGAGACGGACTTTGTCCGTATCCTCTCCAACTCTGCCCTTCAGGTGCAGATTGACTTCATGAAGATTAAGTCGCATACATCAAAGAATACACCGATAGAGCACATGAAGATGTTCTACCGCAACTTTGAGGATATGAAGAAGGAGAAGTACGACGGTCTTATCGTGACTGGCGCACCTCTCGAATTCTTGGATTATGAGGATGTGACATACTGGGACGAGCTACAGGACGTGTTCAACTGGGCGCACCATAATGTCACAAGCACCATATACGTATGCTGGGCGGCTTATGCTGCGCTCTACCATTTCTTTGGAGTGCCTAAGTACAATACGCCTTCCAAGGTGTTTGGCGTGTTCAGCCATCGTATGCTTGCTCCTGAGTTGCCTATCTTCCGTGGCTTTGATGACGAGTTCTTTGCTCCTCACAGCCGTCATTGTGAGGTGAGGCGTGAGGACATAGAGGCCGTTGAAGGACTTGATATCATCGCCGACAGCGAGGATGCAGGCGTCACGATAGTAAGTGCCCGAAGTGGTAGGGAGATATTCATCACTTGCCACTTGGAGTATTCGCCTCTCACCCTTGATGGAGAGTATAAGCGTGACGTGGCAAAGGGCTTGGATATAGAGATTCCTAAGAACTACTACAAGAATGACGACCCAAGCCAATATCCTGTAGTTCGCTGGCGTGCTGCTGCCAATCTCCTATATACCAACTGGCTCAACTACTACGTATATCAGGAGACTCCGTTCAATATTAACGAGATAGAATAAAGCCCCCCATCCCCCAAAGGGGGCGGCCTCCGGAGAAATTCCTGAACGTTTTTTGGGGGGGCGAAAATTTAGAACTTTTCTCACCGAAGGTAAAATTAAAGAAAATTTTTTATTCTTGAAACACAGAGGACACTGAGAACTCAAAGCTTGCATGTTAATTATTAATTGTTAATTAAAAATTGTTTTCTTTTGTTTTCTTTTGTTTTCCCCATGTTTTTACTTCCCGTTGGTCAGTGAGACCGCTTCGCTAAGTTCTAATTGGCCGCTTTGCGGCACCGATATAAGCAGGAAGAAAAATTTTCTTTAATTTTCTAAATTTTCGTTATTAAAAAGAAAAAAGGTAAATGAAGCAGATTGAGTTACTTGCTCCCGCAAAGAATGCAGATATAGGCATCGAGGCAATACGTCACGGTGCCGATGCTGTCTATATTGGTGCAAGCGAGTTTGGCGCACGTGCAGGAGCAAAGAACGATATTGATGACATACGGCGATTGGTGGATTACGCTCACATCTTTGGTGCAAAGGTGTACGTGACCGTCAATACTATTATATACGAGGAGGAGATAAAGGATGTTGAGGCTATGATATGGGAACTCTACCATGCTGGTGTGGATGCCCTTATCGTGCAGGACTTCGGTCTGCTCAAGATGAATCTTCCTCCTATACGTCTTCATGCAAGTACGCAGATGGACAACCGTACTGCCGATAAGGTACGCTTCCTTGCTGACCTCGGTTACGAACAGGTGGTACTTGCACGTGAGCTTACTCCGCAGCAGATTGCAGATATTCATGAGGCGTGTCCTGACGTGGCTCTTGAAGTGTTTGTACACGGAGCCATGTGTGTAAGCTACTCAGGACAATGTTATGCGAGCGAGGCTATCTTTGGTCGTAGTGCCAATAGGGGAGAGTGTGCACAGTTGTGCCGCATGGAGTATGACCTCATCTCACGTCGCAAGGGTAGTCATGATGAAGGCAAGGTACTTGTACACAATCAGCGTCTGCTGTCAATCAAGGATAACTGCCAGATTAAGAACCTTGAACGACTGATGGATGCTGGTGCTACATCTTTCAAGATTGAGGGACGACTCAAGGATATGGATTATGTCAAGAACGTGGTGGCAGACTATTCACGCCACCTTGACGAGATTGTTGCACGTCGTCCTGACGAGTATGTACGTGCCTCTTCGGGCAAGGTAAACCTTTCCTTTGAGCCTGACTGGCAGAAGAGTTTCTTCCGCTCCATACTGTTCCAGCACAAGTCCATTGGCGAGTATCTTGGTAAGGTAAAGGATGTTTACACAAATCATTTTATTGTCGCAACTACCAAAAAGGTGAACAATGGTGACGGCGTGTGTATCCTCGATGAACGTAACAACATATCTGGTTGCCGTATCAACCGTGCAGAGGGTAATGCCCTCTATCCTTTTGAAATGCCAGAAGGTATGAAGAAAGGAATGGCAGTTTACCGCAATCAAGACCAGAAGTTCGAGCAACTTCTGAGTAAACCATCTGCTGATAGACGTATTCCTGTTACGATAAGTATAGATGACACGGAGGGTGGCTTCGCCTTATCCATAGCGGATGAAGACGGTTTTGAGTCACATATCGAGGTGGAGTGTGCCAAGGAACTTGCTCGTAGTCATCAGTCCGAGAATGTTGTTCGTCAGTTGAGTAAACTGGGTGAGACACCTTTCTCGCCTGCAAATATAGAAATAAGGTACAGGAAGAACTGGTTCATACCTTCGTCTCTGCTTGCCGAATGGCGTAGAACACTTACTTCTCAACTGTTTGCCATGCGCAAGGAAGCGTATGATGCAAGGGCAAGGAAGGATAGCACAGCCGAGAGACGTAATCCAACAGTTGAGGCAAGTCGTGTGCTCCCAAGCAATTATCTTGCCAATGTGGCAAACAGCAAGGCAGAGGCTTTCTATCGTGAGCATGGCGTGAATGTTACTCAGCGTGCGTTTGAGATTACTCATCCTGACGGCGTTCCTGTCATGTTCTGCAAACATTGCATACGCCGTTCACTCGGTATATGTACCAAGACTGTGGGTGCATCTGCCCGTGATGAGGTCTTGTCCATACGACTTGCCAGTGGTCAGGAGTTCCAGCTTGACTTCGACTGCGAGAAGTGTGAGATGTCTTTGATTAAGAAATAACGGACCCTCACCCCAGCCCTCCCCCTCTGTTGGGAGGGTGACTAATGATTAGCGTTGGGGAGAGTAAATAAATAATTAACATTCTGCCTCGCCCTTTGTTCCGGCAGGACGCCCCGTTACTTCCTTGCGGTCAGTGAGATCGCTTCGCTAAGTTGAGGGGTTGGGTGGGCCTGATTTGTGAGTAATATGTTGTCTTGTAGGTTATCTTTTGTTTTCGCCTTTATAGGCGTTATGCTGATGTTTGGTTCCTGCTCTTCGGATGAAGTGCAGGGCGATGAAGTTGCGCTTGACTCTTTGGCGGACAAGGCAATTGCCATGACAGATAGCGTCATAGGCACAGAGCCTGTGGATACGTTCCTTACGCTCAGTCCCCAGCAGGCAGATTCACTCTATTTCCGCCTGTCTCATCATTATTCGGAGAACTTCAACTTCGTCGTCAAGGCAGATTCGCTCACGCTCATTCCTCGTGAGGGCGACCTTCTCACGGACACCTGCAAGGTGTATAGCGGCGATCTCATCGCCGTGGCAAGTATCAAGACTATTCCGGGTGACTCCATTGACTCTGTGTGGGTGAAGGTGGCGCACGACCAGTTTACGATGGGATGGATTCCGGAGGATGAACTCTTGAAGGGTGTCGTACCAGACGATTCCATATCTGAGATGCTGGACTTGATGACTGGTAGTCGTGGCTTCTGGATGTCTGCTTTAGTTTTCTGTGGTATCATAGGTTTCTTCCTCCGCAGGGGAAAGGTCAAGAAGCTGCAGATACTCCGCTTCAACGACATGGATAGCTTCTATCCCCTCTTGTTCCTTACGGCTGTGGCAATCATGGCTTCGGTATATGCGAGCATACAGAACTTCGTACCTGAGTACTGGCAGGAGTATTATTATCATCCTACGCTCAATCCTTTGCAGTTGCCTGCGCTTATGTCATCGCTCGTGGTGCTCCTCTGGGTTGTGATAATACTGTATATTGCCGTGGTTGATGAGGTGTATCATAATTTTTACTTCGTGCCGGGTGTGGCTTATCTGCTCGAACTTACGGGTCTTGCCATGGTACTCTACCTCGTGGTCAGCTGGAGTACTATCTTTTACGTAGGCTATGTCTTTACTCCTATACAAATCGCAGCAGGGTGGTGGATGTATGTTAAGAACAGATAAGGAGGACCTTCCCCCAACCCCTTCCTCCGTCGAGCAGGGCACTGCTCTTCCCTCATTTCGGGACAGAGAGACATTCAGTCTCTCTTCTGCGCCCTTATTCGCCTCCGTCGAGTAGGGCACTGCTCTCCCCTCATTTCGGGACAGAGAGACATTTAGTCTCTCTTCTGCGCCCTCATTCGCCTTTCAGGGCGGGGAGTAGATACTCTATCGCGGAATTTTGAATTCTGCATTCTTAATTCTTAATTTTCTTTTGGCTTGTATAATGGAAAATAGTATATTTGCAAGCGTTTAGACTAATTATAATCAAATAAAACAAATAACTTATGAAAACAAAGATTTATTCAGCACCTTGTGCGGAGGTGCGTAAGACAAGTATTCGTGCTTCAATCCTTGCAGGTAGTAACGTAAATAGCGGTGCTGGCGTAACAGGTAATGATATCCCATGGGAAGATGGAGCACGTAAGCGTAGTACAGTTGAAGTAGATGCTTCAAGAGATTAAAGACAGACTCTCTGTATGGTATAACGCTTAAAATAACGAACGCTATGAAACATTTCCTTAACTGCTTACCTTTGCTATTGCTGGCTTCGTGTACATCGGAGCTGACAGACATGGTAGATGATGTCACTCCAAGTCGGGGTGATGTCGGTGATGTGATAATCAGTTGTGAGCCTTTTGAGTGGGATGATGATACCCGTACCATGATAACGGCTACAAATTCCAAACTTGAATTTGCGTGGGCTGACCGTGATGCCATAGGCGTTTTCCCTGTCAAGCCTACTACGAACAGTCAGGCTAAGCAGGTGCTGCGTGTGATTGACGGCGTGGATGCCCACTTTGCTGCCTTTGATGGTGCAGGATGGGACTTGAAGGACGGCAATACTTATGCCGCCTATTCGCCTTACAATGGTAAGCTCACGTCCGATGTGCCTTACACAGCCGTGCCTATCGACATGACGGGGCAGGACGGAACGCTGGAGACCATCGGCAGGAAGTACGACATCATGTATGCGCCTTCGACCGACAAGGTGGAGACCATTGGAGGCGAGGAGCGTCAGGTTGTCTTTGCCTTCAAGCATAAGGTGGCTATCCTTGCTCTCAATCTTACCGTACCTGTTGAGGCTACATGGAAGAACGTGACTATCAGTAGTGCCACGGGTAAGGACGTGTGGATAACGAGTGCCACGATGAACGTCTCTACTGGTGCTATTCAATCCGTTGCTAAGTCTCCAAGCATCAGCCTTGACCTCAAGAATGTCAAGACCACTGCCGACAACAAGGTTATTACCGTATATGCCTCTGTCCTTCCTGTTTCAGGCACGGGTACCGTGTATATCTCTGCCACTACGGATGGCGGCGAGAAGTATGTGGCAAGCTTCAAGACCAAGAGTTTTGGAGCAGGCAAGGCTTACCGCAGCTATACAGGCACACTTGTCAAGAAGTTTGAAAGTAGCGGCATGAAGGACGGTCATGCTTATGTCGATTTCGGTTTCCCTTCTGGTACGAAGTGGGCAACCGTTAGCCTTGGTGCTTCTGCTCCTACAGCTGTCGGCACTTTCTATGCTTGGGGTGAGACAAAGCCTCAGACTGATAATGCCTATAGCTGGGAATCGTATAAGTGGAAAGGAGAAAAGATTTATAATGATGCTGTTAATTCTTATTGTTGTGGTGTGACCAAGTATAGCGTTTCTGATGAATATGGCGTAATTGATAATCTCACTACTCTTGAGGCTGATGATGATGCCGTTATCCAGAACTGGGGAGGTGCATGGCGAATGCCAAATAGAGAAGAGGCGCAAGAACTCGTGGATAGCTGTTATGCCGTATATACATTAGACTATAACGACACAGGCATTCCTGGCTATATTGTGTTTAAGGCAAAGAGTAAGTCTTATGCGGGAAGACTGGTTGGTAAGGACAGTACTCCTTCTACTGCGTATTCTCTTGCCGACCCTCATCTTTTCCTTCCTGTAACCGGATGGATGCAGGACGGTAAGCCAGATATTGCAGATGATGCTACCCTCTGGACTTCTGCGTTGAGTGTTGAAGGTAATACGCTCCAATGTGATTGCGGAAAAATTATTTACTTTACACCTGGAAGTTTTGGCTATGGTGGTGCCTTCCGTTGGTACGGTCTCAACATTCGTGGTGTATGTAAGTAACGTGTACGATAGTACAAGTATATAGATGTAAGTCTCGTCTTGGTATGATGCCAAGATGAGGCTTTTTACCTTTTCCGCATATTCTTATAGACACGTAAAGACACTGATATTTTTTATACGCCGTTTTTTTAAAAAAGAAACTATGTCCTACGTGTTCATAAGGAGGACGTGGGCACGAAAAAAGGCATCGTCCGCAGTGTTGCGAACGATGCCTTGCTTATGTATCTGTGGCAGTGGCTCTGTGTTGTGTGGAGCCATGCCGTAAGTGCTATGTCGGAATGTTTAGATGCTCTTCTCGATGTTCCACACGAAGGCACGGAGACCGAGGAGTGGGTTGTCAACATCGAGCTGGTGAAGTTCATCGAGGAGACGGTCAACCTTTTCGTCTTCGATGACGGTGATGATGGCACTGTTCATTGATGGCCATGCGTGTGAGCCGAGATGTGGTTCACCACCGTTGGTGCCACGTCCGCCGACCTGCTCAAAGAATGAGTAGCCACGTGCGTGGATGCCTTCGAGTGCTTCCATCACATTGTCCTGATGTGCCTGATCGTATGCTATGAATACACTTTTCATTTTGATGATATTTTGGGGGAGTTAAAATGGAGTTAAAGAGGAGTTAAAGTGGAGTTAAAGAGACAATACTCTATGTTGCAATCTCATATTTCAAATTTATGCGTTCCGAACGCCTGTTCCTGAGGCATAATTTTGCGAATGTTAATTTGAGGGTTAAGACTATCGTCTTTTTAACTCCCTTTATAACTCCCTTTTAACTACTTTTTAACTACCATTGTAAATTTACTTCTTGTTGAGCTGTTCCTCTGCTGCGTGCTCCTTCCAGTAAGCGTTGAGCTCACGGTCTTCCTTGAGCTTGCGGCGCTTGCGCTTGATACCTACTGCTCCGAAGATACAGAACATGGATGGAACGTAGATGAGCGTGAGGATTGTTGATACTGTAAGACCACCAATCACACTGACACCGAGTGGTCGCCACATCTCTGCACCTACACCGTGGCTTACTGCCATTGGCACCATACCGAGGATGGTGGTGAGTGTAGTCATGAGGATAGGGCGGAGACGGCTTCGTGCTGCCATGACAGCTGAGCGGATAAGTCCGATGCCTCGTTCACGGAGCAATTGTGTGTAGTCGATGAGCACAATACCGTTCTTTACTACGATACCGATAAGCATGATACCACCGAGCATAGACATGATGTTGAGGTTTGTCTGTGTGATGATGAGTGACAGGATGATTCCTGAGAATGCGAATGGTACGGAGAGAATGATGATGAACGGATATGTGAGACTCTCGAACTGTGCTGCCATGACGATGAACACGAGGATGATGATGAGTATTCCGAGTGTTCCGAGGTCACGGTTTGAGTCCTGCTGGTCTTCGTATGAACCTGCTACCTGAACTGTCACACCGTTAGGGATGTCAAGCTTCTTGTAGAATGATTCTCCAAGTTCCACACCGTCTGAGAGGGCATAGCCGTCGGCAAGTACAGCGTTGACTGTTACGATACGCTGACGGTCCTTACGTTCGATGGTTGGTGGGATGGCGCTTTCCCTTACTGTTGCAACGTCACGTATGCGAATCTGCTTTGTGCCTGTTGCGTTAGGGATGGTCATGTTCTCCACATCCTCGATGCTCATACGTGAAGTAGGCTCGTAGCGTACCTTGATGTCGTACTCTTCACCGTCCTCACGGTAGTATGACATGAGCGAACCGTTGATGAGGTTACGTACGCTTGATGCGGCTGTAGAGAGTGAGAGACCTTCTGTTGCAAGTTTCTCGCGGTCGAAGTCAACTACTATTTCAGGCTGGAAGTCTGAACGTGAGATGTTGACCTGTGTAATCATCTCGTTCTCACGGAAGAGCTCTGCCATCTGTTCTGCTACACGACGTGTTGCATCGAGGTCATAGCCGTAAATCTCGAATGTGGCTGTTGACTGTCCACCCATTGCACCGCCTTGCTGTCCTCCGAGGAGCACGCGGTACTTATCAAGTTCTGGTATTTCCTTACAGTCCATACGCATCTCGTCACAGATGGATGCGAGGCTTCGGTCACGCTGGTTGGATGGCACCATCATGATGTTGAATGATATGATGTGTGAGCCACTTGTCTGGAGTGATGCCCATGTGTTGTCGTCACCTGCCTGTCCTACTGTGAAGTTACATGACTGGAGGTCTTTGCCGTAACGGTCCTGCCACTTCTTTGTGAGCGACTTTGCAAGTTCCTCTGCCTTCTCCACACGTGTACCGATAGGAAGTTCGAGCGTTACTCCCACACGACCTGAGTCGTTGGCTGGGAAGAACTCTGACTTGATACCGAAGATGTTGGCACAGGCGATGGAGAATATGAAGAGTACGACGCTGGCTGTGATGACTGTCCAGCGGTGGCGTACTGCCCAGTTAATCTTGCTTTCGTACCAGTTGTCGAGTCCTTCGAGTCCCTTGGCTACAGGTGTGTACAATGTCTTGAACAGTTTGCTCTGCTTTTTCTGGAGGCGGAGCATCTGTGAACAGAGCATTGGTGTGAATGAGAGGGCGCTTGTAGTAGAGATTGTCATGATGATACACATCATCCATCCGAGCTGCTTGAAGAGCACACCTGCCATACCTGTTACCATGGTGAGAGGGAAGAATACCGCAATCATGGTGAGTGTAGAGGCGATAACTGAGATTGCCACCTCGTTGGTTGCGTGGATGGCTGCCTGCTTAGGGTCTGAACCACGCTCGATGTGTGTTGTCACGTTCTCGAGTACTACGATGGCATCGTCCACCACGTTACCGATAGCGATAGAGAGACATGAGAGCGAAATCATGTTGAGCGAACCACCCGTTGCGTAGAGATAGATGAATGATGCTATCAATGACATTGGGATGGTGATGACGATGATGGTCGTTGCACGCCAGCGTCCGAGGAATATGAACACGACGAGTGCCACGAATATCATGGCGTACATGATTGTCTCTTCGAGTGAGCCGATGGTGTTGAGGATGTTGTCAGACGTGTTGACGATAAGTCCGAGTTTTACGTCTGATGGCAGGTTTGCCTGGAGTGTAGGCAACATCTTCATCACCTTGTCTGAAATCTCCACTGAGTTGGCTCCTGACTGCTTTTGCACGATGATCATGGCTCCCTGTGTTCCGTTGGTGAATGTGCGCTGTGCACGTTCCTGCAGGTTGTCCACGATGCGTGCCACGTCACGGAGATAGACGTTCTTCTTGACGTGTGTTACTGGGTCTTCAGTAGTCTTGACGATGATGTCCTTCATCTGCAGAGGGTCGTCAAACTCACCCTCCACACGTACTGTGAATGTCTGTGAACCTACATCCATCGTACCGTTGGTGATGTTGCGGTTCTCTGCTGAGATGGCTGCTGACACCTGAGCCGGGCTGAGGTTGTATGCTTCCATCTTCTTGGCATCCATATATACGTTTATTTCACGCTTTGGAGCACCGGATATTGATACAGTACCTACACCGTCGATACGTGCAAGAGGGTTTGCCACGTTATCGTCAAGAATCTTGTAGAGAGCCTGACGTGATTCCTCTGCTTCGACTGAGAGGAGGAGGATAGGAATCATGTCCGTAGAGAACTTGAAGAGGATAGGCTGCTGTGCCTCGTCAGGAAGCGCAGAGCTTACCATGTCCAGTTTGTCTCGTACGTTGTTGGTGAGCACGTCGATGTCGTAACCGTACTCAAACTGGAGCGTGATGACGCTGACGTTCTCGCGTGAGTTACTTGTTACGTGCTTGATATGTTCTACGGAGTTGAGAGTATTCTCCAACGGACGCGTTACATTGTTCTCGATATCTTCTGCTGATGCTCCGTTGTAGTATGTGAGCACCATGATGGTGTTCGTATCGATATCCGGATAGAGGTCGATAGGAAGCTTGATAAGCGAGAAGATACCAAATATGATGACAGCCAAGAAACAGAGGCTTGTCATAATCGGTCTTTTGACCGCTCCTTCGTATAATGACATATAATATTAGCCCCCCGTCCCCCGAAGGGGGCGGCCATCCGGAGATGGGGGCGGATGGCATGTTAATATTCTTTCTATGAAGTCTCCCGTGTATCAGCCTTGTCGGGTATATGTTGTCCCGTAAGGCTGCCTTTGGGTGGTGCATCGGA
>JAGCWG010000186.1 GCA_017961965.1 Bacteroidaceae bacterium
ACAAGGAACTTATCCCTTGCTGCACAGGTATGATACAGAAGGAAGTGGCTGAGCGTATGGCAGCCAAGCCGGGCAGCAAGACATACGGAGTGCTCAGCGTACTCATTCAGGCGTGGTACGACGTAGAGTACCTCTTCACGGTACACGAGAACGTATTCAACCCACCACCAAAGGTGAAGAGCGCGGTAATACGACTCACACGCAACAAGAAAGAGAATCTGGGATGTGACGAAGCCCTCTTCCGCCGAATAGTCAAGACTGTGTTCACCATGCGACGCAAGATGATGCGCAACGGTATGAAGCAGATTGTCGGCAAGGACTCCCCACTCCTCAATGACCCAATATTCAATCTACGTCCAGAACAACTGTCCGTAGAAGATTTCATTAACCTTACAAATAGAGTAAAAGAAGCATTATGAAATATTACCTCATAGTAGGCGAAGCATCTGGCGACCTTCATGCGTCTAACCTCATGGCTGAGATAAAGAAGGAAGACACCGAAGCCGAGTTCCGATTCTTCGGAGGCGACAAAATGCAGGCCGTAGGTGGTACATTAGTAAAGCACTACAAGGAACTCGCATACATGGGATGGATTCCTGTACTCCTGCACCTTCCACAGATTCTAAAGGGAAGGAGCGAATGTAAGGCAGACATCCTCAAGTGGCAACCAGATGTCCTCATACTTGTTGACTACCCAGGCTTCAACCTCAGCATAGCCGAATGGTTCAACAAGGTACGCAAGAGCAAGGGACTCAAGACAAAGATATACTATTATATAAGTCCTAAGATATGGGCATGGAAGGAACACCGCATCGAGAATATCAAGCGTGACATTGACGAAGTGTTCTCCATCCTTCCTTTTGAAGTAGAATGGTACAAGAAGCGTGGCTACAATGTCCGCTACGTTGGCAACCCATGCGTGGATGCAGTAGAGAAATATTTCAGTGAGGAGCATGAGCCATGTCCTCAGCTTGAGGAAGTGAAGGAGAAGGCCAAGTTCGGCTTGATAGCTATCCTTGCAGGCTCACGTAAACAGGAAATAAAGGACAATCTGTGCATGATGATTCAGGCAGCACGCCGCTTTGAGGGTTACAAGCCAGTCATAGCAGGAGCACCAAACATCGAGGAATCATACTACCGCAAGTTCCTGCCAGAGGAGCACAAGAATGTAGCAATCATATACGACCGCACTTACGACATCCTTAAAGAGTCCGTAGCTGCCCTTGTCACATCAGGCACAGCAACACTTGAGGCAGCCATCATCCGCACTCCACAGGTGGTATGCTACCGCCTCCCAATGGGTACCATCTACAGTTTCATCCGTCCGTTCCTCCTCAACATCAAATACATTTCCCTTGTCAATCTGGTTGCAGGCAAGCGAGTTGTACACGAGCTTGTGGCAGACGAAGCCACAATGCAGAACACAGGCAACAAGCTTCTGCTCATTATGCCACGCGGTATAGCACGTGAGAAGATGCTCCGCGAATACGAAATGGTCAACCAGAAGCTCGGTGGTGCTGGCGCATCACAGAAAGCCGCCAAGATGATGGTGGAACTGCTGAGGAATGAGAAATGAGCAATTAGTAATGAATAATACACAAGGCAATTTCCATGGCGGAACTTGCCTATTACTATTATAAATGGGTTATGGTTCAAGTCCTTTCTCCCACTTCACCTTATCATTATACAGA
>JAGCWG010000015.1 GCA_017961965.1 Bacteroidaceae bacterium
AGGTTCTGTGCATTCATTGAGCTTGCGAAAAGAACCATTGTAAGTAATGATAGTACAATTTTTTTCAGTTTCTCTTCTTTTTATTTTTTGTTGTTTTTTTCTATTGGATGATACTTTATCAATACAATTTGTGACAAAGATAATGTTTTTGAATAAATAAAGCACTACGATTTGCTGAATAAATGCAATAATCATAGTGCTTTTTATATTTTTTTATGTTTTCATGCCTTTAAATGCTTCTTTTTTGCAAATTATTACGTCTTTTGTTAGAGTCTGTCACGACAAAGAACATAATAACTCAAAAACTTAGAATGACATTCTGAACATGAAGCGTATGCCCCACTTGTTTGTTCCTGGGTCATTGAGGTATGTGAGTCGGCGTACATAATCAACTTCGATGAGCTTGAAGATGTTGTGGATACCGAGACGCATCTCTACGTATGGTTTACGGGTATCCATGTTGACTGTGTTCTGCTCATACACTCCCTCGCTGTTAAAGTGTCCTGGGAAATAGAACAGATCTGTGTCTGTGTAGTTGCTGTGTGCAGGATTGTTCTGGTCAGTCAACTGTCCCCAAAGTACGTTGAATCCGATGACTTCACGCCACTTGAGCTTCTTGATGAGCGGTATGCGGTTGAATATTTTACCGTTCAAATCCCATGCTGTGATGTATGACACATATCTATCATTAAGGAACTCGTTGCTTGATATGAGGTTAAAGCAATAGTCCTCAAGAATGTATGCTTGATTGGCAGCAGGATGGATGAGGAGTGGAAATGGAACCTTGCTCCATTGTATTCCTGCTTTGATATCGTTGTCCCATTTACCCCATGAGCCGAACCAGAATCTCTTGTATATTCCTGCCTCTGTGACGTTGTAGCTGTAGTCGCTACCAAAGATACCTTGTACACCCATAGTATGGCTTACAGATATTATTGGTGCATCCTTGTTTACCTTTATGCGTCGTTGCTTGGTGTTGATGTATGTAGCACCAGGTTCGAACGATATGCCTGCCTTAAACTCAGCTGTTGTGTATGACTCTACCAATCCTGTCTTTCCGTCTGGGAGTACATTTCCATTGAGTGGCTGGAAGAACAGGGCATCTACAGCCTTGTTGTTGTTATGAGTGAACTGTGCATTCAACTTGAAACCGTTCTCGTACTCACGTGTGTAATCAACACGCCATTCCTTGGTGTGGCTGTACTGGTCAACCTTACTTGCCTGCATGGCGAGGAACATATTGTCCTTGTCGGTAGGAATGAATTTGTCAAATGGTGAACGTATATCATTCCAATAATAGACGGAGAGGTTGTTTACTGGAAACTCTCGTGGCAGATAAGCCTTCTTGTTGAAGGCGTATGTGAGTTGCATCTTTCCGTACACATTCTTTGTCTTTGTACCATAAGCTACGTAGCCGTTGGCAAAGAGGTGAGGGGATAGGTGTGCCGTAGTAAGTGCTGAACCACGGAAGCGCCATCCGTCATAATGGTTGTGGGAAATGATGGTGTTGATAGGACCTATATCGACCTTGTTCTTGTCGAGTGTTGCACTTGTCTCCACGAAGTTCTCTATCAGCGCTTTTACTCCGAAGATGATATACTTGAATCCCTTTATGTTTGTTATCTTGTCGAGGAAACTGTCCATCTTGCTTTCGCTTGATGAGAGTTCCACCTGACGGAATTCATTCCAGTATTCTTCTGACTGCATCTCAGCATCAGGTTCCTTGAACGTGTCGCCTTTGATATGCTTGAAGACTGACTTTGGTATCTCGTTGAAATCAACATCTTTGATACGAGTGGTACGCTGCACCATGAACTTGCCGAGCCACTTGGACAGTTTCAGTTCTATGAGCATATCGTTTATATGTGCTATGCGCTCGCCACTTGGCAGTTCAGAGAAGTCCTGCTTGATAATCATGTTATCTACGAAGTTGACGTCGCTACGCTTAGGTATGTTCAGTTCTACGCGTCTTACTTGATATGTAGAGTCAGCCATGATGTGCAGGTAACCAGAGAATCCGAAGTCTTGCTGGTTGTTTGGTAAGAAACCAAGCTCTATGACCTTCTCGCCCTCTATCATCAATGTGTCCTGTATGTAGTAGCGGTAGAAACTGATGGCATTGTCTGCAATTGGACTCTTGAACGGATACTGGAGTAGTCGGCACTCGTTCTGGTAGATATCTACGTCGGTGAATATCTCCTTGAGCATGGTGTTGAGAATCTCACCAGTATTGATGAGGTCGTTCACACCCTTGTTACTTTCTGCCTTGATGACTGTCTTCTCGGAGTTAGGGTTCTTGCGATATAATACTTGTGATATCTTTTCCTCTACCGTGAGAGGCAAAATGTACTTCTCCGTCTGTGGACAGAGTTCCACATGATCCTTGATGAATGCGAATTGCTTGTATTCGCCTTCCTCAAACACCTTGTCTGTCACCTCGTTGATGGAGAATACCATCTTTTCATATTTGCTGTAGGTGAAATAGTCGCGGCTTCTGATGTCTGCATTCTTCTTGTGGGCTATGACCTTCTTCATTAGTTCGACAGCGGGGTTATTCTTGCGCGAATACTTCTGTTTTTTTGCTGTGAGCGTAACGCCCTCAAGTACTTTGGATTCGGGCACAAGCTTGATGACGAGATCCTTGTTCTTGCCTCGCTTATGGTTGAGCTTGATGACTTGAGTCACGTATCCAAGAGTATGTATCGTAAGTTCGTTCCATGTGGAGTCCTCCTTTATCACGAAACGTCCGTCTTCGTCTGTCATTTCTCCACAGTTCTTGCCTTCATAGTACACGTTGACGTAGTCGATAGGCTTGCGTGTCTTGGCATCTATGACCTTACCAGTCACCTGTGCGTTGATGAAGAGTGTGAAGAAGAGATTTAATATTAAAAGAAAATATCGTTTCATAAAATTCATGTTCTAAAAACGATGCAAAGGTAAAACTTTTATCGCCCGTAACATAATGGTCGTGGGCGATAAAAGTGTCCTAAAAGTCTGAATTGTTTGTGTTTGAACTTTATTATGCAAATAAATCGTACAAATTGGCGATATCTGTAATAATCTTTGTTGGTACAGATTCGTCAATTTCTTCGTTACCCCAACCTTTACCCTTGATCCATACGGTTTTGCAACCGATACTGTTGGCTGGTACAATGTCTTTGCTGAATGAGTCACCCACGACAACTATGCTGTCGGCAGGCATTGTCTTATCATCTGTGTTTGTTATCTTACGAAGGGCATCTACTCCCAATTGGAAAATCTTTGGATCAGGTTTTCTGACACCTACCACAGCAGACTCTATTATGTCCTGAAAGTACTCAAGTTTGAAATCCTTGAGTATTGTCTGTATGTTGCCGTAGAAGTTGCTTACAAGGACAAGAGGGTAGCGTTTGCTGAGTCGTTCTATCACCTCACGGCTTGTTTTGAGTACGTTGAGTACATAGTCATAGCAATAGTGGGCAATAGCATCCGACTTTGCCTTGCGGTCTTCTTCTGTGGTGTTCCATATCTTACGTTCCACGAGGTCACCTGTCTCAAGGTCACACTTGATGATGAGCAGGTCGAGGAAATTATGCTCAGGCTTGATGTATGGATGCTTAGCAAGAGCACGTTCAGCAAATACATAACTTGTGCGGAACTCCTCCTTGAAAACGGGTACACCCACGTGTTCATAGCCTTCCCACAACACCTCACTCCAGTGAAGGCTGTTAGTATCTATAGTACCTCCGTAGTCGAAGATTATACCTTTTATATCTTTCATCTTGTTATGTTTCAAATCTCAAATCTGTAATTTATGCCTCCGGATTATGACTGTGCCGCAAAGCGGCCAATTAGAAAAACATGGTGAAAACCAAAGAAAACAAAAGAAAACAGGAATAATCAACAATTAATAATTAACATGCAAAAACTCTGTGTTCTCTGTGTCCTCTGTGTTTGATGTGAAAGAGAAATTTTCTTTAATTTTCTAAATTTTCGTTCTCAAACTCAATCCGGATGGCCGCCCCCTTTGGGGGCTGGGGGGCTTGCTTTACTCCAGCTCGTCCGCAAGCTTCTTGCAGAATCCCTCATGATAGTGAATCATGTGGAGACGAATGGCAGAGAAGACAACAATTTCTACTGCTATTACGAGCCATGGAAGGTCGAGAAGACAACTTATGTAAAGGAATATGGCACGCCAGTTGAATGTGAGTGCATTTGTCCATTTCAATACTGGGAAACTGAGAGTACGGAAACGGTCTCTGAATTCCTGTGGTATGTCCTCTCCATATTTTGCCCTGAGATTATTGAGAAGTCTCTGGAGCTGTGGAGTGTCATTTGCTTGTCCCTTACACCAATTCTTGTAGAAGAACTGGAAGAATTTCTCAATAAAGTCATTCTTCCATGAAAGGCTGTCATATATCTGTTTCTGAACTTCGTATGTATCTGCCTCACTCTGATTCTTTCCCTTGAGAAAGAGGAGGTGGATGTTGCGGTAGTAGTCAGAAATACGACATTGTCCAGGGTGGCAGAGGAAACCATCAAATGCCACGTAGGCAAATACGATTATGCACCATATTACGTAGTCGATGGTATATCCAAATATCTGCATGTCTGGTTCCCAGTAACGCCACATACGGAATACAAGAGAGAGGTAGATGAAGATGTACCAGACGTCTCCTGCTGCTCCGTCAAGGATTCGTCCCAGTTTAGTCTTCTTGCCTGTCATACGTGCTAACTGTCCATCAGCAGAATCGTAGAAGTTTGCCCATGCAAGGAGGAGTACTCCGAGAATGTTGATGTATAGACCATCAAGTCCTGCTATACGGTATGAGTCAAAGAAGAAGCATATACCTGCTCCTGCTCCGAGGAACATGGATATGATTGTTACAGTATTTGGGTGTACTCCGAGACGTTCGAAGAACTTAGCCCACATATAGCCTATTGGACGTGTCCAGTATATATCTATATTTTCTTCAGTATCTGTTGATTTTATTGTTGACTGAATCTTTTCTTTTTTACTTGACATAATGCCTTATCTATTTTTTATCCTAAAAAATCTTATTTCATTATTCTTGTAGCAATAGCCTTGGCTGCTTCGTCTCTATATCTGGAGAAACTTGGCCAATCGTTGAAGTCTATTATGTATATTTCACCATTTGCGTCTATCACACAATCACCACCATATATGGGTGTCTCAACTGAGCGTGAAGCCCTGTCGGCAAGTGCCTTGAGTGCTTCATTATTGAATGTGTAGCCATGCTCCTTGCCGTTAATATCTTCAAGTCCGAACTTGGAATGTCCCTCGCTTGCATAGTACCATCGGAAGAAGTCTGTACCTTCTACTCCGTAGAACTTGACAAGGTCGCCTTCTATGTGTTGCTGGGCAACGAAGCTTGGTATCTCTCTCTCCTGAAAGTCTGCTATCACGGCTGCAGCCTCGTCATCATTTGTGACAAAACTTGTATCTTCCTTTACTTCGGCACATCCGTTACCTTTCTTTATCCATAGAGGAAATGTGACTTCACCATTGCTCTTTACTCCGAGGTGGGTGTATAGGGCGCATGGCGGCATGTTTATGCCTTCGTCCATGAATATCTCCAGGAGAGCAACACGTTCGTTGCAGTCAAGAATACCGCCAAGTGAGTTGACGAACCTGTCTTCGTCATTCTTCTCCATGAGCCTATTTATTGTATTTGTGTTACGAAGCATACCGAAGACTTTGTCGTATGCTGAGACATCGTAGGAGAGGGTAGAGAGTTCGTCCTCACTCATGGTGACAACTTCATTACCCATGTTCCTCAATTCGTCGGCGACAGCATCAAGAATAGCCTTGTCGTTACTCACCATATTTGGCGAGAACTTTTCGCTTCTGTATATTCCAAGCAGTTTCATACGTTATGATTTTAAGAAACTTTCTGCTTTCTCTATGTCGCTTGCGTGGTCAACATCGAGAATTTTGCTCAACTGGTATGCCTTGAGTTTAAGTCCGTCAAAGACGAGCTGACGCTGGAAATTGCGCATACGTGACATCCCGCTGTTTATGCACTTGTCGAGAGTAGTGAAGGCTTTCTCGTTAAGACAATATATTCCGCCAGAGATGTATTTGCATACAGACTTACCGTCTTTGCCAGGTTCGCTTGCAGCAAAATTCTCGAGTGAGTCATGGAAACCAGTTATGTTCATTTTTGCATCTGTGGAGATATAGAGTGGCTTCTCGTCGTCAATATAGTCTGTGACAGCCATCATTCCGTCACCCACGTAAGCCTTGAAAGCATCAAT
>JAGCWG010000016.1 GCA_017961965.1 Bacteroidaceae bacterium
GACAAGAGGGGAGATAAGCATCACAGCAACGAGCGACAGCTTCATATAATCAATCTTTTTCATAATCAAGAATCCTTTTTTGTGTTTGTTGTGTTATTGAGGTTCAAGCCACATACGGCTTGGAGGGAGAGCGAAATAATTTAATTATCAATTATCAATTGTAAATTATCAATTATTTTTACTTCGCCTGTTCAGCATTATAGAGGGCAATATCGCCACGCTCACCCGTACGGATTCTGACAGAATCCTCTACTGGGATAACGAAGATACGTCCATCGCCAATCTCACCTGTCTGAGCAGCTGAAATGACCGCCTGAACCGTCTTCTCCACATTAATATCACGAACGACTATGCTAATGAGTATTCGCTCGATGAACGATGTGTCGTACTTGACACCACGGTAGATTCTCTCCTGACGCATCTTACCAACGCCACGGACATCATAATAGCTGAACCACTCGATGTCTGCCTCTAACAAAGCCTCCTTGACATCCTCAAACTTTGTCTTACGGATTATCGCTTCAATCTTTTTCATAACTTATTGAATATAAACAGTGCGAGGGTATGAGGCGATGAGGTCATAAATAAACTGCCCCATACCCTACAAATCTAACTTCTAAATCTAACTCTTAAAATCAAAGCCCAAGAGTGAATCCTGCCACGAAATAGAGTTTCTCTGTGCTTGGATTTGCTGAAAGGCCAGCAAATACCGGCAACTTGAATGAAGGAGTCACTACAAGTTCCTTTGTAGCCTTAACGCCAACGTTTGTAACGGCAAAACCACCTGCATCTGCGTATGATGTTGTTGCATAAGGAACTGCACCAAGAGTAGCTGTCCAGTCAATACCACCAAGTTTGAAAGGAGCGGCAAGTTCAAAGTAAGAAGAATAAGCACGCTCACCATCCTTATTCACGCCATCAGCACCAGCAAAGTTTGTAAACCAATTGACTGACAGACAACCGAAGTCATAACCAACATTAGCTTCAAACACATGACCTGTTGAATGAGCTGCATACTCGAAATACTTACCCGGAGTTGACTCTGTACCAATTGCACAATAATAATCTGTAACACCAACTGTCAATCCTCCAATTGAGTAAGAGAGTGTGAGGTCAAGCTCCTTCATTTCATTCTGTGAATCGATTCCATAAGAACCCCATGCCGTAAGGCTCAATCCCTTGTAACCGATTCCGAGTGTTGGCTGAACTGCTGCGCCTCCCATATCCTGACCACGCCAGATATAACTGCTCACAACGTCTGCGCTAACTGTTGCCTCTACGCCATCTTGTGCCATCATTGCATCTGGTGCTGCAAAAGCAGCAAGTGCCAAGATGCTCATCGTTACTTTCTTCATACTACTAAATTATTTATGTTTGTGTTAAAAAATAAATTTTATGTTTGTGTTATTTTTGTTTGTGTTAAAATACTTATGTGACATCTGTGCTTGCGTTGTGGCTTTTTCTAAGTTTTCCACTCTGTAAGTGTCACGTCTTACTTTTGTTTATTATATGTATATTTCTTTTTGTGTTTGTGTCATTTTGTTATTGACACTGCAAATGTAGTGTCTTTTTGACACGCGCACAAAAGTTTTTCCAACTTTTTGCAATAAAAACTTCTTTTTTCGCTTAACTTTTTCATTAAGCAACAGCATATATGTAAATGTGCACACTTTTAGAGGGCTTATAAGGCATAAAAGAACCCTTTGAAGTTATCATATATTAAGGACGCAATATTTATATCCTTACACTATGATATGTAATTTGCACTTAACGCTTACTTTTTGACATTTCAAGATTGAGCAAATAATTACGAAGGGTTAACGAACCATTAACGAAGGATTAAGGAAAGATGAGACAATGTCAAAATGTCAACGCACAACAACTATAGTATAAAGGAGGCATAACGAACACAAAATATGGAGAAGGCAAACGATTTGTCAAAACAAAAGAAAGGGAAAACGGATTACAGATCAAGGAATTTTCCTATCTTTGCATTTGAGTACGTAAAAAAAAGCGTATTACTATGGCAAAAGGAAAGATTATAGTTGCAGGCATAGGTCCTGGAAGCAATGAGGACATAACGCCAGCCGTACTTGAGGCAGTAAGCCAATGCGACGTGGTGGTAGGCTACAAGTTCTACTTCCGCTTCATAGAGCATGCGGTAAGGGCGGACGCAAAGCTTGTGGACAGCGGTATGAAACAGGAGAGGCAACGCGCAGAGGAAGCATTCAACTATGCCATGGAGGGCAAGAATGTGTGCGTAATATCAAGTGGCGACGCCGGCATCTACGGCATGACTCCGCTCATCTACGAGATGGCAAAGGAGAAGGGCGAGAGCATAGATATTGTTGCTCTCCCCGGCATAAGCGCATTTCAGAAGGCGGCTTCCCTGCTCGGAGCACCAATAGGTCATGACCTTTGTCTCATATCCATGTCCGACCTCATGACTCCGTGGGCAGTCATAGAGAAACGCATCAAGGCGGCTGCCATTGGCGATTTCGTGACAGCCATCTACAATCCCAAGAGCCACGGACGCTACTGGCAACTGTACCGTCTCGTGGAGCTGTTCCTCAAGGAACGTGACGGCAACACACCCGTCGGGTATGTCAAGAATGCAGGACGCGAGGGACAGGAAGTACACCTCACCACCCTTGCTGAGTTCGACCCAGAGGACGTGGACATGTTTA
>JAGCWG010000187.1 GCA_017961965.1 Bacteroidaceae bacterium
ATGTGCATCTTCTTCAAACGCACTTGCTGACGCATTCAACCTTATCCGTCTCGGAAAGGCATCAGCTATCGTAACTGGTGGTGCTGAGTCTGCAATATGGCCAGCAGGTCTTGGTGGCTTCAACGCCATGAAGGCTCTCTCTACTCGTAACGACGAGCCAGAGAAGGCAAGCCGTCCATTCAGCGCAAGCCGTGACGGATTCGTTATGGGTGAAGGTGCTGGTATCCTTGTTCTTGAAGAACTTGAGCACGCTAAGGCTCGTGGTGCTAAGATTTATGCTGAGATGGCTGGTGCAGGTATGTCCGCCGATGCTTATCACATCACAGCTTCTCACCCAGAGGGTCTTGGTGCTAAGCTCGTTATGGAGCGTGCGCTCAAGGATGCAGAACTCAAGCCAGAAGATATCGACTACATCAACGTACATGGTACATCTACTCACGTGGGTGACATCTCTGAGTCAAAGGCTATCAAGGACGTATTCGGTGATGCAGCTTACAAGCTCAACATCAGTTCTACTAAGTCTATGACAGGTCACCTTCTCGGTGCTGCTGGTGCTGTTGAGGCTATGTTTACAATCCTTTCTGTAAAGGAAGACATCGTTCCTCCAACAATCAACCACGACCCTGAGGATAAGGATGAGGAGATTGACTACAATCTTAACTTCACATTCAATAAGGCTCAGAAGCGTGAGGTACGTGCTGGTCTCAGCAACACTTTCGGCTTTGGCGGTCATAATGCATGTGTTATCTTCAAGAAGTACAAGTAATTCAGCAATGAATATAATAGACTCAATTAGGCTTCTTTTCCGCAGGGATAAGAAGCCTTTTTTACAACTCAAAGAGATACTTGGTTTCTATCCTCGTAATATTCATTTATATAGGCTTGCATTACGTCACAAGTCCGTTGCTCATGCCGAACGTGAACGTCTTGCCGAGGAAAAGAAGAAACCTGATTACAAACCTGCTCCAAAGGTCAACAAGAAAGGAAATGCCGCTTTCTCTTCACGCTACATCAATAATGAGCGTCTTGAGTTCCTTGGCGATGCCATTCTTGGAGCCGTAGTAGCAGATATTCTCTACAAGCACTATGCAGGAAAGCAGGAAGGATTCCTTACTACCCTCCGTAGTAAGATAGTATGTCGCAAATCGCTCAACAAGCTGGCTGTGGATATCGGCTTGGATAAGTTGGTTCACTATACGGGTGCTGTGACAACAGGTCACAACAGTTTTATGAACGGTAATGCTTTTGAAGCATTCTTCGGTGCAATCTATCTCGACCGAGGTTATTCTTATTGCTATAAATTTATGGAGGAACGCATCTTCAAATTTTATATCAATGTGGATAAGATTGCCACTCTGGAAGAAAACTTCAAGAGCAGCCTTATAGAATGGAGCCAAAGATTCCAGTATAAGACTGTGTTCACTCAGCAGGAAAAGCGTGAAGACAAGACACCTGTGTTCGTATCAGAGGTAAGAATCGAAGGCGTGTTCTGTGGTCGTGGTGAGGGTTATTCAAAGAAGGAGAGTGACCAGGCAGCTGCCAAAGAGGCACTTCGACTTATCCGCAAGGACAAGGGACTTTCCACTCGTATCAAGGAGGCTCAGACAGCTAAACTTGAACAGGCAAAGCAGAAGAAACAGCGTGACGAGGCTATCGAGACAATCAAGGGACGCAAGACTATCGTCTTTGACCTTGACGGAACTCTTATGGACACTCTCAAAGACCTTGCCGAGAGTACCAACTATGCTCTCCGTGCGTGCGGAATGCCCGAACGAACAATAGATGAGGTTCGTCAGTTTGTCGGAAATGGTGTACATCGTCTTATCGAGCGTGCCATTCCAGCAGGAACAGAGCCAGAGGCAATGGAACAATGTTTCGATACTTTCAAGGAATACTACGTGGAACATTGCCGTGACAATACCTGTCTTTACGAGGGAGTGGCTGAGATGCTCGCTTCGCTCAAGGAGGCTGGCTACAAGATGGCTATCGTCAGCAATAAGCTTCAGGCAGGAGTGACTGAGCTTCACGAGTCATACTTCAAGGATTATATTGACGTAGCTATCGGCGAAAGTCCTGAGGTGCGTCGCAAACCTGAAGCCGACATGGTCAACAAGGCACTTGAGGAACTCGGTTCTAAAAAGGAAGATGCCGTCTATGTTGGTGACTCAGATGTTGACATCAAGACAGCAGCCAACGCAGAACTTCCTTGCATTTCTGTTCTTTGGGGATTCCGTGACAAGAAGTTCTTGCAGGAAAATGGAGCAAAATTGTTGGTTGAACAGCCAAATGAAGTGCTTGATGTTCTGAAATAATGTTAAGATTACGTCTTTTTCTCTTATGGCGGTCGGCTATACGGAGAAAAAGATGTAATTTTGCACTTAAACAACAGATACTATTTGTATGAATATAACAAGGTTTATATATAACATATACTTCAAAAGAAGAGGTAAGAGTCTAAAGAAATACAATACTCACGCAGAAAATATCCAACGTACCGTACTTCGTCGCCTTGTCAACAAGGCAAAGGACACTCAGTGGGGTAAGGAACATTCTTATTCCGCTGTCAACTCGTATGAGGATTTCGTCAAGAACGTAGGCGTCAATACTTACGAGGAACTTAAAGGTTATATTCAGCAAATGCGTGAAGGCAAGAAGGATATTCTCTGGCCAGGTACTGTACGCTGGTATGCTAAGTCATCAGGTACTACTAACGACAAGAGTAAGTTCATTCCAGTCAGCTACGAGGGACTCAAGAAGATTCACTATGCAGGTCCTCGTGACTGTTTGTATTTCTACTTCAACATCAATCCTAAGAGCCGCCTGTTCTCAGGAAAGAGCCTCATCCTTGGAGGTAGTCATGCTCCAAATCTCAACACGCCAAACAGTCTTGTCGGCGACCTTAGTGCCATCCTTATCGAGAATGTGCCAAAGGCTGTCAACCTCACTCGTGTTCCTGAGAAGGAGATAGCTCTCCTTTGTGACTTCGAGGAGAAGCGTGACAAGATTGCAAGGGCTGCCATACATGAGAATATCACCAACATTAGTGGTGTACCTTCATGGATGCTCAGCGTACTCAATCGTGTACTTGAGATTACTGGAGAGAAGACTCTTGACAAGATATGGCCTAACCTTGAGGTATTCTTCCACGGAGGAGTTGCGTTTACTCCTTACCGTGAACAGTATAAGTCCATCATCACTCATTCGGGTATGCACTATATGGAGACATATAATGCGAGCGAAGGTTTCTTCGGAGTACAGAACGACCTTAACGATCCAGCTATGATGCTGATGATTGACTATCAGGTATTCTATGAGTTCTGCCCTATGGACAACCTTGATGATAATGGTTATCCAGTTGACCCAGCCAAGATTATTCCTCTTTGGAAGGTAGAACCTGGTGTCAACTATGCTATGCTCATCACTACTTCGTGTGGTCTCTGGCGTTATCTTATCGGTGATACTGTCAAGTTCACACAGAAGAATCCATACAAGTTTGTCATCACGGGTCGTACAAAGCACTTCATCAATGCTTTTGGCGAGGAACTTATCGTTGACAATGCGGAGAAAGGTATTCAGCAGGCTTGTATTGCTACAGGCGCTCTTGTCAAGGACTATACTGCCGCTCCTATCTTCATGGATGCAAATGCCAAGTGCCGTCATCAGTGGATGATTGAGTTTGCCAAGATGCCAGCCAGTGTTGAGGAGTTCGGACTTATCCTTGACCGTTCACTTCAGGCTATCAATTCGGATTATGAGGCAAAGCGTCACAAGGACATCCCGCTCCAGCCATTGGAGATTGTCGTTGCCCGTCAAGGTCTCTTTGACGAATGGCTCAAGGGTAAGGGCAAGCTTGGTGGTCAACACAAGATACCACGTCTGTCCAACAGCCGTAAGTATATCGAGGAACTCCTTGACCTCAACGCTCAGTAGGCATAGAGTCGTCATTGGCTAAGCCACTTTGTTATTCAGTTTATTCTTTTTGCGTCTATCTCTTTAGATAAAAGATGAAGCATTTCTACACGATATTATTCTCATTCATACTGCTCGTGGCGGGTACACATCTGTTGCTTGTGTCATGTGCACGTATGGGAACACCTGATGGAGGACTCTATGACGAGACACCTCCTGTACTCGTGCGTACATCTCCAGCCAATGGTAAGGTGAAGACATCGCCTAAGAAGATTGTCCTTGAGTTTGACGAAATTGTCAAGCTCGACAATGCACAGGCTGTTGTTGTCTCTCCTCCACAGTTGGAAGCACCCGAAATAGAGGCTTACGGACGTAAGGTTACTGTCACTCTTATCGACACGATAAAGCCAAACATGACCTACACCATCGACTTTGGTAACTCTATCTCTGACAATAACGAAGGTAATCCTTTCGGAGATTTTGCCTTCACATTCTCAACGGGCGAAAAGATTGATACGTTTCAGGTGTCTGGATATGTTCTCGATGCTTCCAACCTTGAACCAATAAAGGATATTCTCGTAGGACTATACAAGATTGACAACGC
>JAGCWG010000188.1 GCA_017961965.1 Bacteroidaceae bacterium
ATTCCTAAGTCCTCATTCCTAATTCCTACTCAATCACTCCTTTCCAAACGTTACCTCCCTTTACAATCCACAACTCATTGCCTACGGTGAGAATGGACGCTGTAGTGGTATTATCATCGTTGATACCCTCCGGAAGAAGATACTTGCTTGTCAATGGATGCCAAGAAATACCGTTGTCATCTGAACGGTAGATGTAGTCGTATGCACCACCATTCTTACCTATTGCGAAGATAGCACCATCGTATGCTGTAGCACTCAACTCTTCAAGGTAAGGGAACTTGTACATGTTCTTCTTGAGTATCTCTGTGTATGACCACTTCTGATCAACAAAGCTGTCCTGAGCACTTACCTTGAACCAACTTACTGAGTACTTGAGGTCGCTTGCGCTAAGACCAACCATAGTCACATACTCAATATCTCTGTTCGTATTTGATGTAAAGCTCTGAATAGACACGTTGGATGTAGGAAGCCTGTCTATATTCTCGTCACCATACACATTCCATGTCTGGAGGTCAGACGAACCGATAATTTTTGAGCCGTCAAAGGCATAGATGCGGAACTTGTCTGCGCCAAGCAATCTCTCTACCACACCTGATGACGCCTGTGCCCAACTTGCTCCATCTTCTGAAGCGTAGATGTAGGAGTCATTGCCAAGAGCATAGAACTTGTTACCGAAGATTATTACAGACTCGCCCTTTATCGCACCAGCATTCTTTGTCGTCCAATCCGTACCTGTGACTGACTCAGAAACGGAAGTCTCTCCACCGTCATTATGGAAAGCATATACCTTACCGTCAACTACGACAAACTTGCAGTTTGCACCGAATGTAGCATTAACGTTGACCTTCTTCCACTCAAGGGTGTCTGTGTTCACGGTCTTCTTGAACATCTCGACTGTGTAGTGCTTCTTTGACACGCCGTCAGTAGCTACAACATAGATGCTGAGTGGTTTTCTGAGGTCAACAGAATCACTACCGCTCGTGACGTAGTAGTATGCTGTATCGTTGCTTGCACTCAACTTAGTCTGGCCATATACATAGCCATAAGAAGAGAACTTAGGAACGACTGCTGAAAGGTCTGTCCATACAGGAAGAGAATCCACACCGTAGATTCTACCATTAACCTGGTCTATGTTAAACTTGATTTCGCTACCGCCGATTGTTCTGTAAACGACAGTATCTTCACCGCTTGCATTCTTCACGGTCAGGGCACTCTTGATGTCTCCTACAGAGAAGGATATAATACCACATTCAGACGAAGTGACAACCTCGTCATCAGAGATACAACTCGATAAAGACAGCACGCTCATACATAGCGGTGCGATAAAAGCATATATATTTTTCATTCTTTATTTTTAGTGCAAGATATCAATTATTCCGCAAAATTACAAACATTTTTCTCATTATGAAAGAGTATGCTTCCTTTTTAAAGTTTTTTATAAGTCACGTCGGCACTTTTAGGATTAATTAGCATTTTACAGCCCATTTTGCACCTGTTTCATGACACGAAGGAAGTTACCGCCCCAGATGAGTCTTATCTGCTCCTCGGAATATCTCTCACGAAGAAGCTTACGGGTGAAGTTTATCAGTTCACTTGCACTTGCAAGTCCTGGAACTCCACCATCACCATCGAAGTCCGTACCTATGCCCACGTGTTCCACACCCATGATGTTGACCATGTGGTTGAGGTGCTCCACCGCATCAAGTATAGTGGCTTGGCCGTTTTCCCTCAGGAATCCATGATAGAAAGTGACCTGTGCCACACCTCCTGCCTTGGCAAGTGCCTTCATCTGGTCGTCCGTAAGGTTACGTGGATGATTGCAGAGCACCTTTGCCGAAGAATGACTGCATACAATAGGGAGCTTGCTTATCTCAAGAGCATCATAGAAGCTTTCCTCACTCGCATGACTAAGGTCAACCATCATACCCACACGGTTCATCTCTGCTATCACCTTTGCGCCAAAGTCTGACACTCCACCATGCTCGCCTCTCACACCCGTTGGGTCGATACTGCTGTCAAGTGGCTGGCATGAGTTGACAATGTGTCTCGCAGAATCACAGATATCGTTGTCTCCATTATGGCAAAGGGTCATATATACAACTCCCCTATTACGGAAAGTCTCAACATTACGTATGTCTTTACCTATGGCATAGCCGTTCTCTATACCCATCATTATGGCTTTCTTGCCCTGAGCCTTCAGACGCGAGATGTCAAGTGGTGTCCTTGCTATATCCACAGCCGTACAATTCTTTGCCACCATATCCTCAATCTGGTTGAGTATCTGGTTAGCCTTTGCAGTAGCATTTAGAAGGCTCTCCTCGTCACGATTCTGCTGCTGGAGGTAAGCCACCATGATGGTAGCGTCAAGATGTCCCTCCGTCATCTTGTGGAGGTCAACGAGGATGCGAGGGTCACGAGACCCGAAGTCTATATTCTCGTGGAAGAACATAGGAGTGTCACAATGGGAGTCGAGAGTGATGATGCTGTCATGCAGCTTCTTGGCAGACTTGAACTCGGAAGCCTCGCCTATGAGCCACTCAAAGATAGGCAACATCTCCATATCGTTTCTCAGCACGTATGGCTCCGGATGCCATTGCACGCCAAGGATGCTCTTATGTTCGTTGCTCTCTATAGCCTCTATTATGCCATCGGCAGCCGTTGCGACTACTCTGAGGCAAGGCGCAGGCTCCTTACAGGCTTGGTGATGGAAGGAATTGACACAAAGCGTCGTTCCGTATATCTTGCCAAGAATGCTGTCCTCGTCAATATGTACTGTGTGCGACGGATAGCGTCTGTCTTGGTCTTGCGAATGCTTTATGAGCCTTACGCTATTGCCGTTCTCATCCTTCACCTGAGTATGAATATCCTGATAAAGCGTACCTCCAAGTGCTGCATTTATCATCTGTATGCCCTTGCATATTCCGAGCATAGGAATCTGGCGGTCATAGGCAAGCTTCACGAGAAGCAGCTCCTGCATGTCCCTCTCAGGAGTGATGCCATGTAACTCCTTGACAGGCTCCTCTCCAAAGAGGAGAGGATTAGGGTCACCACCTCCGGAGAAGATGATACCATCTACCCTGTCCAACAACTCGCCAAGACGGTCAGTCTCATAGAATGGCGGAATAATCATAGGGATGCCACCAGCCTTTAGCACAGATTGGTAATATCCCTCTGCCAGCATACACGTCTCCTTGTCATAATTACCCGTTATGGCTATGACAGGACGTGCATCCTTGGTACTAAAACCTGTATTTATTTTAGTATATTCACTTTTCCAGTCAAAATTCATCGTATGCTTGTTTAATGGTTCTGTTTGCAGATTCTCACATCAATGTGCAAAGTTAATCTAAATTACTGAGAATAGAAAATCATAGCAGTCAAAATCCTATTATATAAGGTAACATTCGTTGTTTGTACCATATAATCAACAGCGATTAAACAGGTAATAACCACCGTTTAATCGCTGTTGATTGTATGATAAATCTCCCTCTGTTACTTCATCTGCTCCAACAGACGAGCAAGGGCGTTGAGGTCACGTGGGTCTGCATTGACATCGAGTATGTTGCCGTTGCGGTCAATAAGCTTGTATGTTGGGAACGAGTGTACACCAAGGAAGTTCTCGATAGCTTTCTGCTGGTCTTGTGGCAGGTTGTAGTGTACTACGTTGTCGCCTGTTACGTTGTATTCCTTGATAACGTTCTTCCATGACTCATCTGAACTATTGTCTGCGAGGTACAGATATACAATGTCATAATCCTTCAGACGTTCGTATTCCTCGGCTGAGTGCGAAAGAGCCTCCTTGCATGGACCGCACCATGTGCCCCAGATGTCGAGGAGAATAATCTTGCCCTTGTATGGCTCGATTATCTTACGAAGTATTTTCTCTCCGTCACTCATGTTGGCGAGGTCTTCTGCCGACTTCAGGCTTGGTGACTTTGATATGTCCCTGCTCTGTATTGCGATGTACTTGTCGTTCTCTGCCAGTACTAACGCTTTGGCAGCAGGCATTGTCACGTTTTCTTCAATGTACTGTACAGCTCTTTCGTTTAATGGCTGGCGACTATGGTCTAATATATTGTAGAAGTTATTGACGGTTATTATGTCACGCAAATCCTTGTCGCATCCTATTGAGTCAAGTACACAGAGTGTGTTATAGAAGAATAGTAACGGAACTTCTTCTGTAATTATCTTATGTATATCCTCACGCTCAATTAAGCTATTGTATTGCTTCACATATTCCTGTGCATCGAACTCGTCACTTAGTCTTTGGTTCTCTTCTGGCTTTTCATCGTCCTGCTTTATTATCAGTTCCTTGTATCCATCGGCATATCGCTGCATCAAGGCAAACTCATCGTCAGTTATTGACACATTTCCTGCGTCACGATATTTCTTTAAGATATATATCATGGCTTCATTATTTGGCGTATAGAAATAACGTCCTTTTTTGATACTATATCTTTGAAATACAAGTTGGTCAATGTAATCTCTGGTGAAAGTTCCGAAATCACGGTGCAACGTATATGGCTTTGAACGCTTCTGCCAATGATTCTCTCCTACATACTGAAGGTAATCATCAGGTATATTCCTGTCTTTAATGTAGAAGCGTCCCTGCATAAGGTCACGTCCCTCACTCGTTCTGCACATGTCCTTCATATAGTTGATGTATCTGTCAGATAAAGTTGGATGTGCAGCGACAACTCCATTTATTAAATCCATTGTCTTCTCCTTGATGGCTTTTATATCTTCAAATTGCTTGTGGGCATCTATTTCCCTTTCACCCAATCCGTTGTGGAGCCAGTATATGTAATGTGCCATCATTTCGTTCTGCAAGCGACTGTTATTGCCCATGAACAGCTTTTTACCTTCCTTGAAGTCGTAGAGCATCAAGTATGTCTCTCCAGGTTCAAATACAGAAGAAACATAGATGTGAGTCCAGTCAAACATTACTGTTGAGGTATTGATTAAAGGACATTTCACTACAAAACGACCCAAAGAATCAATCTTTCCATAGAATGATTGCTGGTCATCTGTAAATATGTTCATATATGAAACGTCAAACTCATTTCCCTTTGCCTTTACATTGTCTGGCATATCCTTGAGCCAGCCAATGAACGTTACTGTGTCAGTCACGTAATGACTATCCTTGAATGTGGTAGAAGCGTCCTTCGTTGGATAGTCTGGTAGTGTATTGCCTTTGATGAAAGAGCAGTTATGCTTTGTCTTTCCAATAGTGATGCTGCGTCTTCCTTCCTTGTACTTGTCAACGCTCACAGTTAGTTCATTGCCGTCGTTCTCAAGCACGAACGAATACTTGTCACCTTTCTGCACTTTCTTCTTGTAGTTCCAGAACTTGCAGTCGTATATTGCGAAGTCGTCATAGAAACCAATTACCCAGTCGCCTGTCTTGTCGTTGCGCCAGTTGGATGGAAAGAGTAGTTTGGCTTTGTATTCTCCGTTGCTTACACCGAAAATCTTGAAGTCCCATTCATTGTCTCCTTCAATGAAATCAAACTTAGAGGTATTATTTGGCAATGGCTCGAAATGGAATACAAGGTCTGCCTTCCAGTTACTATCCTTAAAATACACCTCCTTGTCCAGTTCCATTCCGTCACACCCTTTCAGGGCATAACGTTTTTCACCTATCCTCAAGGTTGTTCCTTTAACGAATTTAATCCATGAGTTAGGGAATGTCTCGACGTGCATCATAATGCGTGTCTCGTCATCAGCAAACTCCACACGCCTGATATCAAGAACTGAGCCACTGCCGATGTCAGTGTACTTGTTGGCTTCGACAGCAATTTCGTTCCATACAACAGTTTTGTCCTTTGCATATCCAATGATGGATAGCATAGCGAAAAGAAGAGTAATAATAAATTTCCCTTTCATAATGTTTTGTTTTTGTTTTGAAGTTAGTTGTTTTACGGCTATTTTGCTTCTATGATATTAGCGTGTAATTTCATACGGCGAAACAAAGGTACGGAATACCATTTATATTGCAATGAATATTTACCATAAAATACGTTAATTATACTAATTCTCTTGCACTTGTCACTAATAAAAATTACTTTTGCAACGGAAACTAATTCGTCAGGCAATGGATAAAAGTCCGCTAATTCACGACAAAAAGTTATCCGCATGATTCAAAACATTCATTCAGAACTTCTGAACCTTGATTTATAATTTTTGAACCTTCATTCAGAACTTGCGAACGAATATTTGAAAGTTTACGGATAACTTATTTCTATGATAAAGCGAACTTTCTTCCGTTGTATCCGTAACTTTTATTAGTTATAAGATGAATTTATATTAGTAGTAAGTAAGTTTAAATCTAAGTGATTATGATAAAGTACATCAAGCAGGAGATGCCAGACATTCACCGCAAAGGTGAGAAGAAGTGTTACTACCGTATCGAGACACGTGGCAATATGACGCACAAGGACCTGATAAGTCAGATGGCATTCAAGGGTGTGTCCGAAGGTATGGCGGAGATGGTTATCCATCGCCTTACGGAGACAATGGTGGAGCTTATGCGTCAGGGCTTCAGCGTGACTGTTGACGGTCTCGGATGTTTCAGTCTCTCATTAGGTGTGGTTGACGACAAGACAGTGGAGGAGATGGACGGCAAGACCAAGAGGAATGCCACGAGCATCGAAATTCGCAACGTGAACTACAAGGTGGACAAGAAGTTCCTCCGCACACTTAATCATGAGTGCAAGCTTGAACGTGGCTACACATCACGCATCAACCGCTGTCGTCTCACCCGTGAGGAGCGTCTCCGCAAGGCGCAGGACTATCTCTCCGCTCACCAGATAATGCGCATCGCTGACTATGTCCGCCTGACGGGACTCTCACGCACTACTGCTTCGCTCGAACTCCGTGAGTTTGCTGCCGCCACTGCCAGAACCGGCATTGACTTCATGGGACGCGGTCCTTCGCTGGTGTACTGCCAGTTCTTGAATTAGGAATGAGGAATGAGGAATTGTTACAATGTGAAATGAGGAATCAGGAACTAAGCGAAGCGGTCTCACTGACCGCATGGAAGTAATGAGGAATGGTTACAAGACAATAAAAACAGGACGTGCATCCTTGGTACTAAAACCTGTATTTATTTTAGTATATTCACTTTTCCAATCAAAATTCATGATGCGTTATATTATGGTTATATCATCATTTTCACACGATAGTTAATCACGTTTGCAAAGATACTCCAAAATACTGAAACAATAAAAAATTTGACTTTATTTATTTTGACCTCATTAGAGTTAATATATATGGCGAAATCAAGTTTTTAAAGTGTGTCGCTCAAAACACAATGAGGATGTGCCGATTGGCACATCCTCGTTTATCAATTTGGGCTACACGCATCTTATTCACACACAGCACGGATGCTTCGACCGCCTAGGCGGAAAAATATGGCATCACCACTATTACGAGTGCTGGAAAAAAAATTTATTCCATACGCAAATTCGCAGCCATTACCATAATCATCCCCATTATAAAGAGAAGATGACCAATAACATCCATACGTACCGACAAGACGATACGTGTCTTCTGCATAATATCCAGCAGTAGGAAGGAATATGTGACAATCAGACAAAGAGTAATTTCCTGTACTCTCATGTATTCCATTTTCGCGAACAAATACGCCCTTGTCTGACGGTGTTTTTGCCTTGTAAACAATGTAACCTGCTTTGTTCGTGCCCATATATTTTTTTGACCATACCCAATAGCAATTGTTGACAAGTTCTACCCATTCTGAGCACTTTGGCATACGCCATGATTTACCCATGTTTTCATAGGCGGCATCGTCCTTGGCTTCAAGTGTAGTTTTATGGTCAACAGTGCCTAATGATTCATCCACACAATATTTTGTTAGAGTATTGTAAGCACCATTGCACCACTTGTATGTTGCCCAGGAAAAACATGTTTTTACGTATGATTGCTGATTGTTATAGTTGTAGTTCATCAAATTGGTTTCATCAGCCTCTCCCAATGCCTTAGTCTCACCCCATGCATAGTAATTACCATAGTCTAATGGACTTGTTGCTCCTACGTTCATAGTTGCCCATTTCAATCCAGAATCCAAACCAAGGTTAATGTATGGATAACCGTCATTTCTGCCAGATGCGGAGAAGCACATGTCTGATGTTTTATAGCGATACGCTTTGCCAGCTTCAAGTACCTTGCTTTCGAGCAATGCGATATATTCTGTGCCATCGCTTGCTACGGCTGTAAGTTGTAGTTCACCTGTTGTAGTAGGGAGTGCCGCAAGATAAGCCACAAGTTCCTTGTTGTTCTCTGTCGTAGTTATGTTGTTAAACGCAAGGCTGACGCTTGAAGTTGTAGCTATGGATTTAATCTCACCAGTTGAGACGTTCATAGTTGCAGAAGTAACCCATACATTTTCGCCCATTTGGTTCGAGAGTGCTATGCTCTTCCATGTAGCAGCAACAGGCATGGTGAGTTTGAACTGAATAATGGCTATGGCATGATTGAAGTCAAACACAACTTCATGAGTTGAGCCATTAGCACAACCCTCCTCAGAGAATGTGGAAGGTGCATACATATAGTCATACTTCTTGCCAATGGTAGCGAGTGTTCCGTCCTGACCAGTCATGTCGATAGGTACTGATGTGTAAGGAGTGGATGAAGGTATGTCACCATTGTAAGGAGTGTAGGCAGCGTATGTGTTCTCTTTCTTGAGTCCCCAGCCTGCACCGTCAAACGAAGCATAGTGAGCATCATTCTCACAATTGCCCGTGTTGAGTTTCAACGACTGTTTAGCCTGATTGTTTGACTCAGGAGTGATAGGGAACACACCAAGTGCATCATAGCTTGCCCATGCAAAGCTGATGCCGTTGTCCGTAGCCGTGAGTGATGTACGTGTGTCGTCACCATACACAAAAGCCTTACTCTTGATTGTAACCTTGTCAACGTTACCCTCGGTAACATTGTTAACATTCATATCTGCCAACTCCGAAGTACATGAAGCGAGCAGAGCCATCGGAAGAATGTGGAAAATTGTCTTTTTCATATCTCAGTTGGAAAAGATTTGGTTAAGTTGTTTACTCTCGTCTGATGCCACGCCGTCTACTGAACGTTTACGTGCACCCCACCCCTCAAAGTCTTTGCCTTTAGTCAGCTGACTTCCTGCAAGAATAGAAGCTCTAAGCCCTGACTTGCGCACCTCACATAGAGGTGCTGACTAATTTTTCACCTTCATAAAATAGATATATTTAACATTTGCAAATATTATCGTTTTCTGTAATCCTACAGAACATTATCAAACTCACCGCGGCAAAGGTAAAACTTTTTCAGTTAATTACCAAAATATTAAGGGGGCAAAATAATGCATATCGAACGGAATCGAATAGAATCGAACAGAATCGAACTTGACACCCCGATTTTTCTTGGTGATACCATTAATGCATCATATCTTTGCAACGTCAAAAC
>JAGCWG010000189.1 GCA_017961965.1 Bacteroidaceae bacterium
AGCTCCCTGGTCCTGTAGCACCAGAAATCGTTGAACTTGCAAAGAAGGAAGGCAAGGTATTCGAGACAAACGATCCACAGTCTTACTTCCCAGACGACCTTGAGGAGTACAAGAAGAAGATGCAGGAGAAGGGATGGGAACTCGGCGAGGACGACGAGGAACTCTTCGAATACTCAATGCACCCAGGACAGTACGAGGCTTACAAGTCAGGTAAGGCTAAGGCAGACTTCGAGGCTGACCTTGCAAAGCGTAAGGCAGAGGCTAATGCACCAGCAGGTGGCGCAGAAGGTCCTAAGTCAGTTACTGTCAATGTAAATGGTGTAAACTATAAGGTAGAGATTGCTTATGGCGATGCTCCAGCACCAGCTGCCGCAGCAGGTGCAGCACCAGCAGCAGCTCCTGCAGGTGAAGGTGAGGACATCCTCGCACCACTTGAGGGTAAGTTCTACCTCGTTAAGGACAACTCAGAGACACCAAAGAAGGTTGGCGACGCAGTACAGGCAGGTGACACCCTCGGCTACATCGAGGCAATGAAGACATTCAACGCCATCCGTGCAGACAAGGCAGGTACAATCACAGCCATCCTCGTCAGCTCAGGCGACTCAGTTGAAGAGGACGACCCAATCATGAAGCTTGCTTAACGCAAGCTTCAAGTTAAAAGTGAAGAGTTAAAAATTATAAGTTTAGTTCTAAAGTGCTTTAGCTTTAAGTTCTATATGGCAGAAAGCATAATCTCAGCAAAATCCTACTTATTCGCCAATAGAATAATAAAATTGGAGAAGTTCCTAAGTAGTAAAAAGCAAGAGCGAATCATATCCAAACAACTGTTTCGCTCGGGCACATCCATTGGTGCCAATGTTGCAGAGGCTGTATATGCACAAAGCCAAGCAGACTTTATAAACAAGCACCAGATAGCTCTTAAAGAAGCCAGTGAAAGTAGATATTGGATAAGACTTTTGCATGACAACGAATTCATTGATGAAAACATGTATGTGTCATTGAAGGCAGATGTGGATGAGTTGATTGCAATTCTTTCATCAATTATTCGTACGTCACAAGCAAACAAGAAAGAGCACGGAACAGACTTATAACTGAACAACTTAAAAACTTCTAACTCAACTTTTAACTTTTAATTGTTAATTTTTAACTTTTAAAATTTATGGAAGAAATTTTAAACAACTTGTACCAGATGACAGCGTTCAGCGACATCATCGCTGCTAATGGTACATATATAATAATGTACTTGCTTGCCTTCGTACTCTTGTACCTCGGTATTGTCAAGCACTTCGAGCCACTGCTTCTCGTGCCTATCGCATTCGGTGTACTCATCGCCAACTTCCCAGGAGGCGACATGGGTGTGCTTCAGGCAGACGAGACAGGTCTCATCCACTACAATGGAAAGGACTATAACGTGTGGGAAATGCCAATTCACGATGTCGCTCATGAACTTGGATTGATGAACTTCCTTTACTACATGCTCATCAAGACAGGATTCCTCCCACCAGTAATCTTCATGGGTGTAGGTGCACTCACAGACTTCGGTCCTATGCTCCGTAACCTCAAGCTTGCCATCTTCGGTGCTGCAGCACAGCTCGGTATCTTTGCCGTACTCCTTTGTGCAGTAGGTTCAGGTCAGTTCGACCTCAAGGAAGCAGCTTCACTTGGTATCATTGGTGGTGCTGATGGTCCAACAGCCATCTATACTACTATCAAGTTGGCTCCACATCTCCTTGCACCTATCGCCATCGCAGCTTACTCATACATGGCACTTGTACCAGTAATCATTCCTCTCGTTGTTAAGTTGCTCTGTACAAAGAAGGAACTCATGATCAACATGAAGGAGCAGGACAAGCTCTTCCCACCTTCAAACAAGATCAAGAACGAGAAGGTCATCAAGATTATCTTCCCTATCGCTGTTACTACAATCGTTGCACTCCTCGTGCCATCAGCAGTAGGACTCATCGGTATGCTCATGTTCGGTAACCTCCTCAAGGAGATTGGTTCAGACACAAGCCGCTTGTTCGACACTATCTCTAACTCTGTCATGAACACATGTACAGTATTCCTCGGACTCTGTGTAGGTGCAACAATGACAGTTGATGCATTCCTCAACTGGACTACAATCGGAATCGTAGTAGGTGGATTCTTCGCATTCGGTCTCTCTATCGCATCAGGTATCTGCATGGTGAAGATATGGAACGTCTTTGCAAAGAAGAAGATAAACCCACTGATTGGTGCAACAGGCCTCTCTGCCGTTCCTATGGCAAGCCGTGTATGTAACCTCATCTCTACTGAGTACGACCCAAAGAACCACGTCCTCAACTACTGTATGTCTTCAAACGTAGCAGGCGTTATCGGTTCTGCCGTAGCAGCAGGTGTGCTTATCTCATTCCTCGGATAATGACTAAGTTTGTAAGTTTTTGAGTTCGTAAGTTTTTATGTTTTAAAGACACAGTTTTAAAGTTATATGGTTGCATGTTTGAATGTCATGCTTCACAAGAACTAAAAAACTCAAAAACTTAACAACCCAAGAACTAAAAAACTTACAAACTTAAAAACTCAAAAACTTAAAAAAACAGAGTTGGCTCTTCACCGAGTCAACTCTGTATTTTTCGTCTAATACATTCAGTACTTCAAATCTTCAAGATAACCGAAACTTATATTCTTACCCACCTACACCGTCACCCTTTTCTTACATTTCAAGAAAACACTTATCTTACAATGAAAGATTGCTAAAGTGCTAATATAAACGGACAAAAAGAGTCACAGAAAAACACATTTACAAAAATTAACTGTTCGTTATGAATATTTTTTTCATTTTTTATCCTTTGTTATTGAATATTTTCATACCTTTGCCAACAGAGTTTGCAAACGCACCTTTTCGTCTTTTATACGTAATGAGTGTGAGATATGGGCAACCACAAGAAGCAACAGCCGCAACAGATTAAATGTGGGTAAGTTGCAGATTGGCAGACTCGCAAAATCATCAGATTTTATAGTTACGAATTTTATTTTTAACCAAAACAATTTTACAGACATGCTCAACCAACCAGTAGTAAAGCTTGGTATTGTTGGTGTAAGCCGCGACTGCTTCCCAGCATCTCTTACTAAGGCTCGTTTGGCTGCCTTGATGGACGAGGTTCGCAAGGCTGCTCTCCCTGAGGTATTTGACTGCCCAGTAATTATCGAGAACGAAAACGATACAATGAAGGCTCTCGATTGGGCTAAGTCTAACGGCATCAACGCCGTATGTATGTTCCTCGGTAACTTCGGTCCAGAAGGTCCAACAACTATGTTCGTTCAGAAGTTCCAGGGTCCTGCAATGGTACTCGCTGCTAAGGAAGAAGGCAAGGCTAACCTTGCTTCTGACCGTGGTGATGCTCTCTGTGGTGTCCTCAACTTCTCTTACAACGTCGGCCTCCGTCGCCTTCGTGTATATATTCCAGAGTATCCTAACGTAACTCCACAGGAAGCTGTTAAGGAACTCGCTGACTTCCGTCACATCGCTCGCGTTGTTATCGGAATGAAGAACCTCAAGGTTATCGGATTCGGTCCACGTCCATTCGACTTCCTCGCTTGTAACGCACCTATCCAGCCACTCTACGACATCGGTGTTGAGGTACAGGAGAACTCTGAGCTTGACATGAAGGTTCAGTTTGAGAAGGTTGCAAGCCGTACAGCAGAAATCGCTGCTATCGCTAAGGATATGGAGAATGAGCTTGGCTCACGTAATACATACCCAGAGATCATCAACAAGATGGCTCAGCTTGAACTCGCTATCATGGATTGGTACGAGAACAACAAGGGTGCTTGCAACTATGCTGTATTTGCAAACAAGTGCTGGCCAGCATGGCAGCCAGTATTTGAGTTCGAGCCTTGCTACGTTAACTCACGTCTCACAGGTCGTGGTATTCCAGTAGCATGTGAGGTTGACCTCTATGGTGCTGTATCAGAGTACATGGCTGAGTGTGCATCTGAGATGCCAGCAACTCTCCTCGATATCAACAACTCAGTTCCAGACGACGTGGTACCAGCAGGTGCTGACCTCAAGGGTGCTTGCATGAAGGACCTCTACATGGGCTTCCACTGTGGTAACACATGCTCACAGTGTATGAAGGACTGCAAGATCAAGTATCAGCTCATCCAGGCTCGTCTCATGAGTCCAGATATCACAAAGGGTACACTTGAAGGACAGATCATGCCAAGCGCAACAACAATGTTCCGTCTCCAGTCTAACTCAGACTCTAAGCTCGTCAGCTACATCGCTGAAGGTCACTTCCTCGACATCGACCCTTGTTCATTCGGCGGTATCGGTATCGCTGCAATACCAGGATTCGCACGCTTCTACCGTCACGTCCTCGTTGGCAAGCGCTTCCCACACCATGGTGCATACGCATTCAAGAATGTTGGTAAGATTCTCTTCGAGACTCTTCACCTCCTCGGTGTTGACGACATCAACACTCCTCTCCCAGCTGGCCAGCTTTACCCAGGAGAGAACCCATTCGCAATCTAATCATATTAGATTACATATTATCAGCCATCCAATTGAACATATTCTATTGGATGGCTTTTTTTTGGGGTATCTGAATATTGAAGTTATCTACGATGTCAAATTTACACTCTCGAAACAAAGTTCGAGAATGTCACATCATGATAGGTTAACCACACCATCTTATATAGTTCGCAAAATAATATATTGTGATAACTTGCGAGAATCAGCTATACACATTATCTTTGCATAAAAAAAGTAAGGTAATGACAATAACAGAAAGATTTCTCAAATATGTCTCATTTGACACACAGTCATGCGAAGAGACAGACACCACACCATCTACATCAAAGCAAATGGTGTTTGCCGAGTTCCTTAAACAGGAACTTATCAATGAAGGACTGGAAGACGTGGAACTCGACAAACTCGGCTATCTATACGCAACGCTTCCTGCCAACACGGACAAGGACGTACCTGTAGTAGGCTTCATTGCCCACATGGACACAAGCCCTGACGCAAGTGGCAAGGATGTCAAGCCCAGAATCGTGAACAAATACGATGGTTGCGATATAGTACTCTCCGAAGGAATTGTCACTTCGCCAAGCAAGTTTCCAGAAATGCTCGCCCACAAGGGCGAAGACCTCATCGTGACTGACGGCACTACCCTCCTTGGTGCAGACGACAAGGCTGGTATTGCAGAAATAGTACAGGCTATGGTATATCTCAAGGAACATTCCGAGATTAAGCATGGTAAGATTCGCGTCGGCTTCAACCCAGACGAGGAGATAGGATTGGGAGCACATCACTTTGACGTCAAAAAATTTGGCGCTGACTTTGCCTACACCATGGATGGTTCAGAAGTTGGCGAGATAGAGTACGAGAACTTTAATGCGGCAAGTGCAAAAATTACCATCAATGGCTGTTCCGTGCATCCTGGCTATGCAAAAAGCAAGATGATAAATGCTGGACGTGTTGCCACAGAACTTGTACAAATGCTCCCACAGAACGAGACACCAGAGACAACCGAGGGGTACGAAGGATTCTTCCACCTCACGGGTATCAATGGCTCATGCGAGAAAGCGACACTCTCTTTTATCATTCGCGACCACGATCGTGAGTATTTTGAAAGTCGTAAAGACGAGATGAGGGACATCGTGGATTCCATCAATAACAAGTACGGAGAGGACACGGCCGTTCTTGAACTAAACGACCAGTACTATAATATGCGCGAGAAGGTTGAACCTATGATGTACATCATCGACATTGCCAAGGAGGCTATCAAGGAGGCAGGAATGGAACCAAAGGTCATGGCAATACGTGGAGGCACAGATGGAGCGCAACTCAGTTTCATGGGGCTTCCTTGTCCAAATATTTTTGCTGGTGGATTATTCTTCCACGGTCCTCATGAGCTATGTCCAGTACAGAGTCTCGAAAAAGCAATGATG
>JAGCWG010000190.1 GCA_017961965.1 Bacteroidaceae bacterium
ACGCTGGCGTTTATGAAGTGAAGTACAAGGTGGAGCCTGCATCAGGTTATACAGGCGGTGCTGGTGAACCTTCGTTGGGCGAATTCACTATCAACAAGGCTAACGGATATGTTACACTCACGCCTAACAGTTCAACTGGATGGGGCCCAGCTGGTAGTATATCAAGTGCTTCTGCCTCTATTTCACACCACGGTGGTTCGCTGTCGTGGAGGACGGGCGGAAGCAATTTTGCTAATCTAAATGTGAGCATCAGCGGAAACACTTTGTATTTGAGTAGAGATAGCAAACTCATTCCTTGCCACGGTGCTACTGTAACCGTCACCAGTGCGGCAACAACGAACTACAACGCTGCTTCTGCCACTTACTACTGTAATAATTAACCCTTCCGCAGTAGCTTTGCACTTAGTGTAATAGATAACGTTGCTCGCCTACGAAGGACGAGTAGGATAAAACCGCACTACTGGGCAATAAAACAACTAAGCAACGCGGTCTCGCTGACCGTAGGAAAGGGATTAGCCGTTCGGAACAAGCGTCCGAGCGGCTAATTTATTTAATGCTCTATTGTATGCAAAATAGAGGAGGTATGGGAGTGGAATTCAACCGTACAGATTAGAATCTGTAGCCGAGTGTGATAGAACCTTGCTTGAGTGTTGTCTCGTCTGCAATCTTGTTGAAGTATGTTCCGTAAGAGAAACCGAGAGTGTAGCAGTCGTAGTAGAGGTTCACACCAGCCTGCCATCCGATGTTGAAACGCTTGAAGCCGTTGTCATATACGTTGCTTGACACTTCTTCGAAGAGTGCAGGGTTGGATGCAGCAACGGCTTGTGATTCTGTTGCGCTTGCTCCTTTAAGGCTCAACTGTGATGTCTGTGTTCCTGAGAGACCAGCTCTGAGTCTTATTCCTGCGTATGGAGCTACGGAGAATGTATTTGTGACGGCGATATCGTACATTACGCTCACAGGAATATTGATATCGTAAAGAGCTATGTCTGTATTAGTTGCTGTTGAGAAAGTCATGTCTTTTGGCTTCTTGTTCTCATCAACTATGGTTGCTGTGATGTCTGCTCCTGGTACACTGTGGGAGAATATGGAATACTGGATGTTTGCTCCTGCAATAAGATATACTGGCTTGTCCTTGATGATGTTGAAAGTCTTGTTGTAGCCTAATGAGAAACCTGTTCCCTTGATGTTCTCTGTTGCGCTGAGTGTAACAGGCGAAATCTGAAGGTTTATCTCATGCCATCCGTCAGCCTTTACCTCCTTGTTGTCAAACTTGTCCTTGATAGGTGTGTAAGGTGTGTACTGTGCGAAGATGTTAGTCGTTGTTGCTGCAAAAGCAGATAAAAGAATAAGTTTAAGTCTGTTCATATTCTGAAATGTTTATTATTTATTCAACTTTAGCTTGTAGTTAAATTGTAGTTAAAATGGAGTTATATAGGAAGTTAAAAAGACGTTTGATTGTTTGCGGATTATCTTGTAAAACCACTTTGCGATGGACATTCGTCTTTTTTACTCCACTTTTACTCCTCTTTAACTCCTTTTTAACTCCTTGCAAGTAAAGCGTCAGCTGAACTTGTGAAATGTTTATTATTTAGTTCTCTGTTTATGATATCTAAAAAACGCTTGCAAAATTACAACATAAATCTAATGTACACAAAAAAAAGCGTACTTTTTACTACATTGTGCCATGTCCCATTCTCCGTAACTCGTTTTACTTCTGCAATTATTGACAATTATCATTAAAAACTTGTGCGCTTTTTTGGGTGGTTGGGGAAAGATGTTTATATTTGCAAAGTTCTAATACGAGTTATGATATGAATAAGAACTTTTACTGTGTGATACTCGCTGGCGGGATAGGAATGAGATTGTGGCCCGCCAGTCGAGAGAAGAAACCAAAGCAGTTTCTTGACATAATGAATACGGGGGAGACAATGTTACAAGCGACCTATCGACGTTTTCAGAGAATAATAGATAAGGATAATATAATTGTCGTTGCTAACTCCAACTTCAAGGATTTGGTACGTGAACAACTTCCTGAACTGGCAGAGCATAATCTGTTGCTTGAACCAATGCGCCGTAATACGGTGACCTCGGTTACATGGGCTGCTCTTGAAACATATCGCAGGGACAAGGATGCTGTTATGGTTGTCAGTCCTGCCGATCAGATGATAAATGACGATGATAAGTTCCAGCATGATATACTTCATGGACTTGAGTATGCTTCAGATAATGCCCGTCTGCTTACGCTTGGCGCCAAACCTACGCATCCTGAGACGGAGTTCGGTTACATACAGATGGCTGATCAGGTGGACGAAGATATATATAATGTAAGAAGCTTTACGGAGAAGCCGGAGCAGAACTTTGCCGATATGTTCTACGAGAGTGGCGAGTTCCTTTGGAACACAGGTCTTTTCGTATGGGGGGCGTCAACATTCCTTCATGCCATTCATGACAAGAACGAGGAGTTCGTGACCTTCATTCATGAGATTGTGAAGCATTATCAGTCACATGGCATCACAGATGGCGAGGTCGTGGATATATATTCTAAGGTGCCAAACATGAACCTTGAACAGGGTGTGTTGGAGAAGTCTGACAATGTGGATGTGTTGCAATGTCACTTCGGATGGGCAGATATTGGAAACTGGGATGCTGTGCATGACCAGAGTCAGCAGGACGAAAGTGGTAATGTCGTCATCGATTCCAAGTCGCTTCTTTACGACTGTAAGGATTGCGTGGTCAAGTTGCCAAGCGGACACATTGCCGTGCTTCAGGGCTTGGAGGACTATATGGTTGTGGAAGATGGCAACGTTCTTGTTATATGCAAGAAGGATGACCAGAAGTCCATACGTAAGTTCGTGAATGATGCACAGCTGGAATTTGGTGAGGAATTCGTATAGTAGAATTCAAAATTCATAATTCAAAATTCATAATTATTCAAGGACGTACAATTCTAATATAAAAAGCCGCTCGGATGATTAAGTCCGAGCGGCTTTTCTTTATGTTAATTGGCTTAAGCGGCTTTATTGTTAATTATGAATTTTGAATTATGAATTTTGAATTCTTTACAGCAGTTTCTTGATTTGCTCCTCAAGTGTTCCTTCCATAAGTCCGCTACGTCCGACAATCTCGTTGTTGCGGTCGATGATGAAGTATGTAGGAAGGTCAGACACTCCGTAAGTCCTTGTGGCTGTACCATTGGTCTCGTGTACGCAAATCCAAGGGAGATATTC
>JAGCWG010000191.1 GCA_017961965.1 Bacteroidaceae bacterium
CATTAAAAGGAATCTGGCAAGAATATATGCAATGTACACAGATTAGGATTTAAGTAAAACAGACCCACCCTATCCCTCCCTACAGGGAGGGGACGGAGTTACCAAGAGGACACGAGGTTTCTGGCGAGCAGAGTAACCAGCTCCCTCCCTGTAGGGAGGGCTGGGGTGGGTCTTCTTATATTATTATTTATATGAAAAGAACATTTTTATGGCTGTTTGCAGTCCTATTTACGGGACTTACAGTCCTTGTCAGCTGTGACAATCAAGCGGAGGTGTCGCCTACCGACGACACGAGTGCATTTGTCAATCTCACGGATGTAGTGCCAGATGCCATACTGGAGATACGCTACTACGGCACGTACAACTTTGTGGGTACACGCATTGATGGCTACGACGAACCGACGGCACTCCTCACCAAGATTGCCGCCGACAGCCTGAAAGCTGTTAGTGACGATGTCATCAAGCAAGGCTACCGACTGAAGATTTACGATGCCTACCGTCCACAATGTGCCGTTGACCACTTCATGCGTTGGGGAGCAGACGTGAACGACACACTCATGAAACCTTACTTCTATCCTATGTTGGACAAGAAGGTACTCTTCCCTATGGAATACATCTGTGAGAAGAGCGGTCACACACGCGGTTCAACCATAGACCTCACCCTGTTCGACATGACCACAGAGAAAGAAGTAGATATGGGAGGCACATTCGACTGGTTCGGTCATGAGAGTCATCCCGACTTCTGTGCCAATCCAGAGACACTCGAATACATCGAGAGCGACAGTCTCACGCTTGCACAGTTCAACAATCGCATGATACTTCGTAACGCCATGCTCCGCCACGGCTTCAAGCCATTCCGCACCGAATGGTGGCACTTCACCCTCAAGGATGAGCCATTCCCAGACACCTACTTCACCTTCCACGTGAAGAAACTGTAACAAAAAAATAAGAATATGATTTCAAACACACCCGAATACTTGGTCGAGGAAGTATTCAACCAATACGGCATTGAAGTTCCCTTGGAACTTGCAATAACATATCTCGAAGCAGACCCATACCTCACTCCAGAGTCATTGTATCTATATGTGATGCAGGAAATGGAATAAAACCAAAGGTTAATTGATAATTGACAATTGATAATTGATAGTTAGCCATTCGGCTTAGTGCTCAATGAAAAAGCCGTTCGGAACAAGCGTTCCGAAAGGCTTATCAATTATCAATTATCAATTTTTAAAAAAACACAAGTTTATTTTCTCAGCACCTTCTTACCGTTGCGGATGATGATGCCCTTGTAGTTGGAATCAACCTTCTGACCACGGAGGTTGTAGATAGCGTTGTTCTCCTCTGCTGGAGCGTCTGCCTCTACTTCTTCCACACCTGCAGGTACGGTGCAAATGAACTTTATCTTGTCGATGTTACAGTTTGCACCAGTGATGGTGATGCGGATGCGGTACTCGCCCTCTTCAAGCTGCTTCTTCAACGTACCCTTTAGGACTTTGTATGTGTCCCAGTTGTTACTGCCTGTCTGAGAGACGTTGACCGTTGCAAGGTTAGTTGACTTGCCGTCCTGCATGTAGCTGATGGCGAAGGCTGAACCTGTCGTTCCTGATGACACCGTTGCCTCGTATGAGTAAGTGCCTGCCTCTTTCACGTTGACAGTATATTCGTACCACTCATTCTTGGCTGTGTAGCCGAGAACATAGCCTCCTGCATTTGTCTTGACGATATCGACACCTTCATTGTCCGTACGGTAGCTTGCCTTACCCTCATCGTTAGTGTCTGAGTCGTGGAATGACATGCCTTCACCACCCTTGTCGAAGTTCTCTGCCTCGATGGTTCCTGGGAGTGTGACTGTGCGGTAAGGAACACGCTTGTTGTTGACAACCACGCTCTTTGATACAACCTTTGACTCCTTGCCTTCTGCGTCTGTTGCCATGGC
>JAGCWG010000192.1 GCA_017961965.1 Bacteroidaceae bacterium
AACAGACATACGGTATCGAAGTTCCTTATTGGGAAGAGAGCCTGAAGGAATGCGTTGAGACACTCTTACTTAATTCATAATTCTTAATTCATAATTCATAATTATATAAAACAAGACCGAGGATTTAGTCCATGTGACTAAATCCTCGGTCTTGTTTTATTCTCGATTCTCACAAATATCACCGCACATCAATATCAATAGTCATGCAAGAGTTTGGATGTTGTACTGAACATCATGCACCTGTCGTCACTCCGACCAACATTAACACACATAAACATAACAGAGACAGACATGTGAAGATTACACATTTGCCTATTATTGTCCTAATATATATCAATTGATAATAATTTAAGTCTATCCTTGCTATTTTTTTTAAATTTTCCACGCATAGCAACAATAAAATTCATAAATTTGCCCACGAATTACACGCAAATACTAACATTTGGGCTAAACTAACAAAAAATTACGCAAACAACTTGTAATTACAAAAAAACACTATGGGGTACTTAGCAAAACTTAAAACATGTAACAGCGACTTTGAAGCACAGTTGCTCAAGGGAATGCTGATGTCGCAAGGCATTGTATGTATGCTTAGCAATGAAAATGTGAACAACGTTTATGGTGGAATCAATTTTGCTTTCGGAGGAATCGACATTATGGTAAGAGATGCAGACTTGACTGCAGCAAAGGAAATTGTAAACCATGCAGACCTCTCAGGCAAAGAAAAGGTTATGAACGATGAATCACTCAAGAATGTTGAATGGAGTTTCGGATAAACTCATACAATTTTCCCAAAAGACTAATAAAGGCAGGTTCTTAAACGTAGTACGTTTAGAATCTGCCTTTTGTATGTTTATCGAGTGAAAAAAGATGACGTTTACTCTCTCGGTCTTGTTGCTGGGTCACAAGTGATACCAACACCAAGCTTCTTGAATATCTTCTGGTCAACCTCGCTGAGCATTACTGTTGCGTGCGCCTGACAACCTTTGAGCTCAGGAAGTTTCTGGAGCGCCTTGGCACAGTTCTCATCAGAGACGCTGAGCATTGAGAGTGCCACAAGTACTTCGTCTGAATGGAGACGGAGATTCTTGCCTTCAAGATATTCCATCTTTGTCTTTTGGATTGGCTCAATCATAGACTGAGGAATCAGCTTAAGAGTATGGTCAATACCAGCAAGGTGCTTTGTTGCATTAAGAAGGAGAGCAGCACTTGCTCCGAGGAGTGGAGAACGCTCTGCCGTAATGATAGTACCATCGGCAAGTTCGATTGCTATTGATGGATTACCTGACTGCTCTTTACGTTCTCTTGCAGCTGTAGTTGACTTGCGGTATGCGGTAGTGATATTAGCTTGTTTGAAGAGGAGTGAAATCTTATTTACCTCAGCCTCGTTACATCCACCCTCTGCCATCTTGCCAAGAGCTGTGTAGTAACGACGGATAATCTCGTCCTTGGCAGCAGCACAACATACCTCGTCGTCGCTGATACAGAAACCAACCATGTTCACACCCATGTCTGTTGGTGACTTGTATGGACAATGACCATAGATACCCTCAAAGAGTGCCTTGAGTACTGGGAATATCTCGATGTCACGATTGTAGTTGATAGCTATCTTGTCGTAAGCATCAAGATGGAATGGGTCTATCATGTTGATATCGTTGAGATCGGCTGTTGCTGCCTCATACGCTATATTGACTGGGTGCTTGAGTGGAAGACTCCATACAGGGAATGTCTCAAACTTGGCATATCCTGCATTAACACCATGCTTCTGCTCCTGATACAACTGGCTGAGACAAACTGCCATCTTACCGCTTCCAGGACCCGGAGCCGTAACGATAACGAGAGGACGAGTTGTCTCAACATAGTCGTTCTTACCAAAGCCCTCGTCAGAGTCGATAAGTTCAACGTTATTTGGATAACCGTCAATAAGATAGTGGTAGTATGACTTGATACCGAGATGCTCAAGTCGTTTGCGGTAAGCGTCGGCACTACTCTGTCCGTTATAATGGGTAATGACTACGC
>JAGCWG010000193.1 GCA_017961965.1 Bacteroidaceae bacterium
CTTGAGGTACTTCTCCATACAGTCAATATCGTAGGTAATCGGCTCAAGTCCGTTCTTACGCTTGATGAATGATGGAATGTAATCCATAGGTCCCGGACGGTAGAGTGCGTTCATCGCAATCAAGTCCTCGAACACGGTCGGTTTGAGTTCCTTGAGGTATTTCTGCATACCAGCCGACTCAAACTGGAACGTACCCACGGTAAGTCCTTTCTGATAGAGTTCGTAGGTCAGTTCATCATCGATAGGAATGTGGTCGAGGTCGATGTCTATACCATGTACAGCCTTGACTATTCTACAACATTCTTTCTGCTCCGAGAGTGTCTTGAGACCCAAGAAGTCCATCTTGATAAGGCCTGTTGACTCGATGACATGTCCGTCATATTGTGTTACAGCCGTCTTGATGTCAGGGAAATCTGGGTCGTCTGCCGTTGATACCGGCACATGGTCGGATATCGGGTCACGGCATATAATGAAACCACAAGCATGAATACCAGTACCTCGTACTGTTCCTTCGAGCATCTGTGCATACTTGATGGTGTTACGTTCGTTTTCTTCGAGACTTGTCTCTGCCGCCTTGAGTGAAGGAGTACACTTGATGGCGTTAGGAAGGTTCATCTTCATGCCGTCAGGCAGACGGTCAGGAATGTCCTTACACCATCCGTTGACTATGGCAAGAGGTACCTTCTCCACACGTGCTACGTCCTTTATGGCGTTCTTTGTAGCCATGGTACCATATGTGATAATGTGGGCACAGTTCTCATGACCGTACTTGTCCATTACCCATTGTAGCACCTTACCACGACCGTCATCATCGAAGTCGGTATCGATATCAGGGAGTGAGATACGGTCAGGGTTAAGGAAACGCTCAAACAGGAGGTCATACTTGAGAGGGTCAATCTTCGTGATACCAAGACAGTAAGCCACAACAGAACCTGCGGCTGAACCACGTCCAGGTCCTACCCACACTCCAAGTTCCTGACGCGCTGAGTTGATGAAGTCGGACACGATAAGGAAGTAGCCAGGGAATCCCATCGTCTTCATGATGTGAAGCTCAAATCGGATACGGTCTTCCACATTCGATGGTATTCCGTACGTTCCCTTTATGAGGTCGTTGGCTGTGAGAGGTCTTGATGTGCCTGAACCGTAACGAACCATGGCACCCTCGTAGGCAAGCTTGGCAAGGTAGTCGGCCTCAAACTTTATTCGGTATATCTTGTCATAGCCACCGAGTTTCTTAATCTTCTTCTGACCTTCTTCCTCGTCCATCTGGTTTTCACCATTCTCATCGCTGGTGAACTCCTTATATAGGTCTTCCTCTGAATATTTCTTCCTCCATTCTTCTTCCGTACCGAAGTCTTCTGGGATAGGGAAGAACGGCATGATAGGGTCACTCTCAAGGTTGTATGTCTCTACCTTATCGAGAATCTCCACCGTGTTGCTGAGTGCCTCAGGAACATCGCTGAAGATTTCGTTCATCTCCTCCTTGGTCTTGAACCACTCCTGCTTGGAGTAGAGCATACGGTTGTCGTCGTTCAGGTCCTGACCTGTCGAAAGGCACAAGAGGTGGTCATGTGCCTCTGCGTGTTCCTGCTCCACAAAGTGTACGTCGTTGGTACATACGAGTTTGATGCCATATTCCTTGGCAAACTGTATGAGTACCTCGTTAGCTTGTTGCTGAAGTTGGAATGTCTCACGGTTAGCCCTTTGCATCGGGTCTTTCACCTCGTGACGCTGGAGCTCAAGGTAATAGTCATCGCCAAATATGCTCTTATACCACAACATCGTCTCCTTTGCACCTTCAATGTCTCCTTTAAGAATCTTAGAAGGCACCTCGCCGGCAATACAAGCAGAACAGCAGATGATGTCCTCGTGATACTTCTCAAGGTCGGCATGGTCGGTACGTGGTTTGCCATATAAACCATCGACCCAAGCACGTGACACGAGCTTAATGAGGTTCTTGTAACCGTTCTCGTTCTTGGCAAGGAGGATGAGGTGTGCGCGCTTGCGGTCAAAATCCTTGTCCTTGTCCTCTTTTCTTCGTGCGGCAACATACACCTCACAACCGAATATAGGCTTGAAAGGCTCAAGTCCTTCTTTCTTTCTGCCCTTGTTGACCTTGTTGCAATAGTCAAACAAGTCTTTCACACCAAACATGTTACCATGGTCGGTGATAGCAACGCCTTTCATTCCGTTCTTGATAGCCTTGTCAACTATTCCTGGGACAGTTGACATACCATCCAGAATGGAGTATTGAGTATGTACATGTAAGTGTATGAAGTCTTCCATCAAAGAAAAATTGTTTTGTGGAGCAAAATTAGTAAATATTTTGTAAAATCAATGAATGTTTTTCTATATCTTTGCGTAAAAATTCGACTTACGCATTATGACGTAAGAATTGTGCGAGCAAAAAGTGTTTTCGGAACAGTCGGGAGCAAGTACTGACTAAGTACTGACTCATATGAGACTAAGTACTGACTCTGACCTGTATTTTCATACAGGAGTTGACAGTTAAAAGTTAACAATTAAAAGTTGAGTTGAGAAGTTGAAAATTCCTGTGCAACACAGCATACGGGTAATCTTTAATTTTTAACTTTTAACTTTTAATTTTTAACTCTTTCGACACGAAGCATGAGTGGAGAAAGTTGGCATAAAGCAAGCATAAAGAAAAGATAAAAACAGATTACAGTTACAATATGGGTATTTCACAAGGATTAGCATTAGAACAGAAGCAGAAGATGCTCCAGCGTCTTTCGCCACAGCAGTTGCTGTTGGTGAACCTTTACGAGATGCCCGTAACCGAGTTGGCTGAAGAGGTCAAGAATAAGATTTACGATAACGAGGCTCTTGAGGAAGGTACGGCTGGTCGTTCTTCGGATGTAGGAACGGATGCTGACTTTGAGTCGGAGGATAATAATACAGAAGTTGATGAGTATGTTGCCCCTGAGACCTATGACACGGGCATCCTTGGTGACTCTGAGGATGACGGAGGTGCGAGAGGCTCTGGCGGTTATGATGACAAGTCGCAGGAAATGCCAATAGGTCAGACAGTAACTTTCATCGATGACCTATGGTCGCAGGTGGTGAACTATGAGCTTACGGAACAGCAGTTTGCCATCATGGAGTTTCTGATTGGCTCTCTTGATGATAACGGTTATCTATCCTCCTCAACTTATGACCTCGTAGATGACCTCATGTTCAGCCAGAACATATACGTGACGGAGGAAGAAGTGGACGAAGTCATCAAGATACTCCAGCAGTTCGACCCTCCAGGCATCGGAGCACGCGACACGCGTGAGTGCCTGCTCATTCAGATGGACAGGATTCTTGATGACGGCAACAGCCATAAGTTTGAGAAACTTGAACTCGTACAGGATGCAAGAGATATGGTGGATAAGTACTATACGCTCTTCATCAACAATAATAAGGATAAACTGATACAGGTCACGGGTTATAGTGCCCTTCATCTTGAGGATGTGTTCGAAGTGATACGCAAGCTCAATCCTTATCCGGGACTTGCTCTGTGTGAATCCGTTTCGGAGGCATCACAGATGGTCACTCCAGACTTTGTCATAGTGACTGACCAAGACGGTAACATCAACCTTACACTCAATGGTGGTTATATGCCGAGCTTCCACCTCAGCCGTGACTATCTTGATATGGTGAAGATGTCGGAACAGGCATCCTCACGTATGAGCCGACACGACAAGGCACGTTTTGAATACATGAGGTCGAAGGTAGATGATGCAAGGATGTTCATAGAGGCAATGCACATGCGTCAGCATAATCTGGAAAGGGTCATGCGTACCATCATCGACTTTCAACGTAAGTTTTTCGTAACCCAGAACGAACGTGACCTCAACAACCTCATCCTTGGCGATGTCGCCTCAAAGACAGGACTTGACGTATCTACCGTTTCACGAATATGCCGAAGCAAGTATGCTCTTGTGGATGGCAATCTCTATAAGCTCTCTCAGTTCTTCAAACGTGTCAGTACCAATGCAGAAGGCAAGGAGATTGACCAGAACGATATGGAGACGGCTTTGCGTGACATCGTGAACGGTGAAGATAAACAGAATCCATATTCAGACGAGGTGCTTGCCGAACTGCTTGCCAAGAAGAGTGGTGTCAAGGTGAGTCGTCGAACAGTAAATGTATATAGAAAAAAATTAGGAATTCCATCTTCCACAAATAGAAAATACTGATGAACGAAAAGAAACTGATGCGGATGGCTAAGTTCCTGTCCGTTGTCCTTTCTCCCTTTTATGCTCCGTTATGGATTATACTCGGCTTGTTCTCCTTTAGTTATCTGCGGATGCTTCCGCTCGGCTACAAGGCGTTTATGCTGGGAATGATCTATATCTTTACCGTCCTTATCCCTCGAACGGGAATAAACATATTCCGTGTCTTTAACAAGTGGACACATTGGCAGTTGAGCCTAAGGGAACATCGCCACTTGCCATACATACTGACGGTAATCAGTTACACAACCTGTCTTGTGCTGATGACTCACATTAAGGCAGCCATGTTCTTCAAGGGTATCGTGATTGCCGCTCTTGTGACGCAATTGATTTGTGTCGTGATAAACGCTTGGTGGAAGATAAGCACCCACATGGTAGGTATGGGAGGACTGGTAGGCGCACTCATAGCGTTCAGTTATCTCTTCTATTTTAATCCTGCCATTCCTGTGTGTATTCTCATTCTCCTGTCGGGCGCACTCGGCACGAGCCGTATCATCCTGCGTCAGCATACCGTTGCACAGGTATTCGTGGGGTTTGCTGTCGGCTTTGCCTGCACGATGTTCTTCATCCTGTACAACTGGTTCGTAGATTTTTAACTCAACGCGCGTTCGTATTCGAGAACAAAAAGCTTACGAACTCAAGAACGTAAGAACTTAAAAACTCAAAAACTCACAAACTCACAAACTTACAAACTCAAAAACTTAAACATATGACGCCAATTGTTTCAATCATTATGGGCAGCACATCTGACCTTCCAGTAATGGAGAAGGCTGCCAAGTTCTTTGATGAGATGCAGATTCCTTTTGAGATAAATGCTCTTAGTGCTCACCGTACACCAGATGCCGTTGAGGCTTTTGCCAAGGGTGCAAAGGAACGTGGCATAAAGGTCATCATAGCAGGTGCAGGTATGGCTGCTGCACTCCCAGGAGTAATTGCAGCAAGCACAACTCTTCCTGTTATCGGAGTACCTGTAAAGGGTTCTGTACTCGATGGAGTGGATGCTGTCTATTCCATGCTCCAGATGCCTCCAGGCATTCCTGTAGCAACTGTGGCAATCAATGGCGCACTCAACGCGGGAATCCTTGCTGTACAGATGCTTGCACTCTCAGATGAGGCTCTTGCCGAGAAGTTTGCTCAGTACAAGAACGGTCTTCGTAAGAAGATTGAGAAAGCGAACGAGGAGCTTAAGGAAGTCAAGTTTGAGTATAAATGTAATTAATAACTGACTAATAACTGACCCACCCCAGCCCTCCCTACAGGGAGGGAGCAGGATTGCTTGTTCGCTGCTTTTTGCATTCGTGGTAACTCAGTTCCCTCCCTGTAGGGAGGGGTAGGGTGGGTCTGACACTTTAATATAATGATTGATTTATTCAACTATTCACGTCGTTGGAGTTCAGAGGTTAATGTCGGCGGTGTACTCATGGGTAGCGTATGGCCAATCCGTGTACAGTCAATGGCAAATACCTCAACAATGGACACAGAAGGCTCTGTGGCTCAGGCTAAGCGTATTGTTGATGCTGGTGGCGAGATTGTACGTTTCACCACTCAGGGCAAGCGCGAGGCTCTGAACATGAAGAATATCAATGCAGGACTTCGACAGCAAGGGTATAACGTGCCACTTGTGGCAGACGTACACTTCAATGCTGCCGTGGCTGATGTTGCTGCCACGATATGCGAGAAGGTGCGTATCAATCCGGGTAACTATGTTGACCCTGCACGCACATTCAAGAGCCTTGAATATACAGACGAGGAATATGCTGCCGAGATAAAGAAGATAGAGGACAAGTTCGTACCTTTCCTCAATATATGTAAGGAACATCATACAGCCATCCGTATCGGAGTGAACCACGGAAGTCTCTCTGACCGTATCATGAGCCGTTATGGCGACACTCCTGAAGGTATGGTGGAGTCATGTATGGAGTTCCTCCGTATCTGTGTACGTGAGCAGTTTAAGGATGTTGTCATCTCCATCAAGGCAAGTAATACGGTTGTCATGGTTCGTACCGTACGACTTCTCGTTACTACTATGGATAAGGAAGGCATGGCTTTCCCACTTCATCTTGGCGTGACGGAAGCAGGTGATGGTGAGGACGGACGTATCAAGAGTGCCGTGGGTATAGGTGCTCTCCTCTCAGATGGTATTGGCGATACTGTACGTGTTTCACTCTCTGAGGCACCTGAGAACGAGATTCCTGTTGCACGCAAACTTGTTGACTATGCCATCAACTCACGTAAGGATGCAGAACTCCCTATCGAGGAGTTTATCCTTCCTGACGAGTATAAGTGGCTTCGTCCGGAGAAGCGTAAGACAGTTCCTGTCACAATCCCGGGGCTTAAAGAGGCGAACGGTGAAGAAGTCAAGGCTATTGGTGGCGACAATGTGGCTGTGGTACTCAATGAAGTACCTATACGCAATACCGTTGTCCTCAATCCTTACCGTCTCAATGCCGAGAATGTTAAGTTCCTCAAGAATCATCCAGAGGTACTCATCGTGAGTCTTCCACAGTCACCAAACAAGCTTGGTGAACATCGTGCACTCGCTTTCCAACTCATGAACCTCGGTGTGAAGAACCCTATGCTCATCTGCCAGACATATCAGGAGGACAACATAGAAGACCTCCAACTTAAGTCAGCACTTGACTCAGGAGTCCTCTTTATTGACGGTCTTGCAGATGGTATTATCCTCCTCAATGCCTCCTCAATGATTCCTCAACAGCAGATTACAGATACAGCTTACGGCATACTTCAGGCATCACGCACACGCTTCACCAAGACAGAGTACATTTCTTGTCCTGGATGTGGACGTACACTCTACAACCTTGAGGAGACAATCAAGAAGATTAAGGCTGCAACAAGTCATCTTAAAGGACTCAAGATTGGTATCATGGGATGTATTGTCAACGGTCCTGGTGAGATGGCAGATGCTGACTACGGTTATGTAGGTGCTGGAGTAGGCAAGGTAAGCCTCTACAAGAAGAAGGAATGTATCGAGAAGAATATCCCAGAGGCAGAAGCCGTTGAGCGTCTCATTAAGTTTATCGAACAAGATCAGAAAGGAGCATAACGTATGAAACAAACAGATATAAAGGCACTTGCCAAAGAAGATGCATTCAAGCTTATTGCTAATGACTGGATGCTTGTGACAGCAGGAACAGAAGACCATTTCAACACTATGACTGCCTCTTGGGGTGGCATTGGAATCCTTTGGAATCGTCCAGTTGCGTTCCTTTTTATTCGCCCAGAGCGTTACACACACGAGTTTCTCGAAGCCAACGAGCGACTATCGCTCAGCTTCTTCACAGAGGATTATCGCAAGGCTCTTCAGTTGTGTGGCAGCAAGTCAGGACGTGACATGAACAAGGTGGAAGCCGCAGGACTTCATCCTCTCACAGTAGCTGACGGTGTAATCGGATTTGATGAGGCTCGTCTCACCCTCTCATGTCGCAAGCTCTTCCAGACAGACATGCAGCCATGCAACATCCTTGACAAGGAAATACTTGAGCGCTTTTACACAGGACCGCATGGTGGTGGCTATCACACGATATATGTGGCTGAGATTGAAGGTGTCTTTGAAGGTGAAAAATAAAGTGTGAATAGCGTATCAGATGTGTTTTAGTAGATTATTGCTAATCTGATATACTGTATTATAGAAAAAACAACTTGGAACGTAGAGCTTCGTTCCAAGTTGTTTTTTGTTTGTTTTGTAATTGCTTGATATTATTAGAATACGCCAAAGTCAGGTATTTCATACTTGATGTAAAACTCAAAAGTATGAATGTTTTCTTCTGCGTATTTTGTTCCTTCGGTTGATGAATTATATGTGTAAACTAAAATCATTTCATTTTTGTCGAATGTTACGTTTGCTTTCCTGATGAGTTCGCTCTTGTTACAAACTTCTTCTCCGTCATCATTTAGCGTGTAACTGTTCTCTTCAGAAAAAACGATTTCCTTGTTTTCCAATGTCCAATGTCCTGTTGTTCTTACATTCCAACCTTTCTTCTCAAGCAATTCTTCTGTTTTATTAAAATAACTGCTATAATCAATCTTATAGGTGTATGTCTCGTACTTTCCATTTCCGTAAATGAAAAGGACAGTTTCGTCAGTTTTGGTACTCATGACAGGAGTTACGTCATTTGCTGTGGCATAATATAGAATCCATGTTCCTGTAACTTTTTTACGATAAGCATCGTCTTCGCTACCATCCCAGCATGATGTCGCAGTAAATAATGTTGCCACGAGTAGTGACAGGTAGATAAATGATAATTTCATTTTCATTTGTTTTCAGGATTTAAAATTATATAATTATTTAATTGTTTTAGTCAAGTCAGGGAATTTCTATTTCTTCTTCACGTCTATTGCATGACCTATGCATCCGCTTGGTTGCTGAATGTTGAGAATAGAGCAGATTGTGGCAGCAATATCGTTGATTGTATGCGACTGGTCGTCCCATGCGTGACGAACGCCCTTACCCATCACGATGAATGGTATGTGAGTGTCGTAAGGACTCCATACGGCATGATTTGTACCGAGAGGAATGCCGTGGTAGTGTGATGGCTTAGGAGTGTAACCATCGTCATAATCCTCTGTCACGTTTGCTTCGAGGATGACTTGTATGTCTCCGCTACGCTTTGGATTATAACCGTTTATCGCCATTGTGCGTACTGGCTCAGGGATGTATGCAGGGACCTTCTTTGGCTCAAAGGCGTATGCCACGATTGACTTCTTCTGGAGAATGTCAATACATAGGTCAATCATGTCCTGACGTACACTTGCAATACGTGGATTGGCGTTGACCACGCTATTGTCAAAAAATACGTTATGACACTCAAGGCTGTGTATTGGGTCTTTGTCCAAATGGAAGGTAGCCTTGAGAGTGTCGTTGAGTTCTTTTATTATGCGGTAGTATGGCCATGTGTCGGCTGGGATGCCATGCTCCTGACGGAACACCACGTTGTGACTTCCTGCGTGGTCAGCTGTGAGGAATGCCACCCATTCGCCTTTGCCAACCTGTGCATCGAGAGCGTCAAAGATACGCTTGAAGTCCTTGTCGAGACGGAGGTATGTGTCCTCTATCCATGGAGCGTTAGGGCCGAGCTTGTGTCCAATCATGTCCGTACATGAGAAACTGATGGCAAGGAAGTCTGTAACTCCATCAGGATTCTTTCCGAGTGACTCGTTCTTGATAGCCTCAAGAGCCATGTCGGCTGTGTATGTGTTGCCGTAAGGAAGGTACTTGAGGATAGTACCAGTACGCTGGTCATAGTATTTCTCCTGCTTTCCTGCTGACTGAACGTAGGTGCTGGCATCATACATGAGTTCCCAGAAGTCGGCTACGAGTTCGCCGTTCTTGTCTTTCTTGCGACCATATTCAGCAAGATACTTTTCTCCCAGTTTCTTCTTGTTGAAGTCCTTGACCCACTTAGGCAGTTCCTTCATGTAATATGTTGAAGTGATGAAGTCCATTGACTTGCTGTCCATCCAGTAGGCAGCATTGGCACAATGTCCTCCAGGGAATATAGAACCTCTGTCCTTGATGCTTATGCTTATTACCTTGCTACGGAAATTGGTAGCGAGACGCAATTCGTCAGTCATGGTTGTAGTCATCATTCTGTGAGGTGAAGCCATACCTTCCTTGGTTGTTGTTCCCACACCTTTGTATCGTAGGTCGCGAACAGGAGAGTCCCATTTGCCGTCAAAGAACATGCTGTTGGCTATGATACCGTTGAAGGCAGGTACAGAACCTGTGTAGATGGCAGTGTGTCCTACAGCCGTAACAGCAGGAATATAATTGATGGAAAGTCTGTTACAGTTATAGCCGTCAGCCATCATTCGTCTGAATCCACCGTCTGTGAATCGCTCATAATAGCGTGTGAGATAATCCCATCTCATCTGGTCAACCACTATTCCTACCACAATCTTTGGTTTGTTTTCCAATTCGTTCACTACCTGTGCTGTTGAATGAATAGCAAAGAATGAAGAATGGAGAATAGTAACTATTGCAAATATTTTGAATAATTTGTTGCTTGATGTATGTGCCATAAATATTTTGATTTTGTTTCTGCAAAGATACTTACTTTTATATTATTAGACAAATATTTGAAGTTTTCATTTGTCGTTTCTTTTTTTCTCAAAGTCGAAAAAAATGTTTGTATGGAGTAATAAAATTGTGTTATATTGTGTATTCTTTGTGTGAAATTACTACTTTTCCAAATTATTTTAGGTAAATATTGTACAATATAAGCGATAATTGTTGTGTAAGAAAACTTAATGCTCTAACTTTGTAGCGAATAAACAAAAAACTTAATTGTATAAATTTTCAACGTTAAACTAAAACTTTATGAAAAGAATTGTTATTGCTCTTTTTATGTCTGCATTGTTCGTGAATACAAATGCGCAGAGAAAAAATGAAATTTACGGAACTATTTCTCCTTCTACATTAACAGCTTCATCAAGTGGCTATAAAGAATCTCAGAATTATTTTGGTATGAATTTTGGCTACAATCGTATGTTTAATTTGGGTGAGGCATCAAACTTCAAGCTTGTCTTGGGCGGAAGAGTGTTTGTTTGTGGCTGCGATATTAAGGATGATTATAGGAAACATGGGGCAAATGTAGATGAAGCCACTGAAATGTATGTTAAATTACAGGTTCCTGTTGCTTTGAAGTATGTAATCGATCTTAATGAAAAATTCTCAATTGAACCTTATGCTGGTTTTTATATGAGTTATTGTGTTTCTGCTACACAGGAAATTGAAAATTCTTCAAGCCATACTTCTTATGATTTGTATGATGAGAAAGATCTTAAGCTTAATCGCGCAGAATTTGGCGGTCATATTGGATGTGACCTGAGAATCAAGCGTTTTGTTCTTGGATTAGGTTACAATGCAGCATTCACAGACTTCACTTCTTTAGAAGGAGGAGATTTGAAATGGTCAGGTATAGATTTCAAATGTGGTTTCCGTTTCTAAGATTTTTTTCAAACAAAAATATAACGCTCATACGACTTTTACCGTATGGGCGTTTTTGTATTTTGTTAAGTACTGACTAAGTATTGACTTACATGAGACTAAGATGAGACTCTTTTAGTAGCAATCCGGGTGCAAGTATGATGTAAGTATTACCCTGCGTTTCCCTTAGTTTTCTGTACAATTCTCTGAGGATTTGTAGAGGATGGTAAGAGAAATACAAGGGACAAGCAAGAGAGAACCGTGAAAAATTGAGGATGATAATTGTTTTTTTGGACTTATATTATAGACAGATAATTGTTTTTTAACTACCTTTGTACAAAATTTATTTGAAAATGGAACAAACTCTTTTTATTTACAACACTTTAACACGTAGAAAAGAAGTATTCAAGCCACTCCATGCACCTCATGTAGGTATGTATGTGTGTGGTCCTACAGTATATGGCGACGCTCATCTCGGTCATGCGCGTCCAGCAATCACATTCGATATTCTCTTCCGTTACCTCAAGCACCTTGGCTATAAGGTTCGCTATGTCCGTAACATTACGGATGTGGGGCACCTTGAGCATGATGCAGATGAGGGTGAGGACAAGATTGCCAAGAAGGCACGTCTTGAACAGCTCGAACCTATGGAGGTGGCTCAGTATTACACTAACCGCTTCCATGAGGCTATGGATGCTCTCGGTTGTCTTCCTCCAAGCATCGAGCCACATGCAACTGGTCACATCATAGAGCAGCAGCAACTCGTTCAGCAGATTCTTGATAATGGATATGCGTACGAGTCAAACGGTTCTATCTACTTCGATGTAGAGAAGTACAACAAAGACCATAAGTATGGCATTCTCTCTGGCCGTAGCCTTGAAAATATCAAGGACGCAAGTC
>JAGCWG010000194.1 GCA_017961965.1 Bacteroidaceae bacterium
AACACAAACTTAGCTTTTTTTAGTGCTTTTATTCTTGATAAATATAAAAAGTTTGTCAAAACGAAAAATAAACTCTACCTTTGGCAAAAATAACAACTAAACTAAACCTTAACTCCAGTAAGAATATGGCTATTACTAACTTTTTTGCCGTTGACCTTAGAGCTACAAGCGGTCGCACGATACTGGGCTCAATCGTTGACGGAAAACTAAACCAACGGGAATTAACTCGTTTTCCAAATAATATAATTCAGACCGGAGGACATTTCTTCTGGGACATCTTTGCGCTCTATAATGAGATTATCCGTGGTCTCAAGGTGGTGGCTGACGAGGGAATAGAAATTGCCTCTATCGGTATCGACACCTGGGGAGTGGATTTCGTGTTCATAGGCAAGGACGGAGGCATACTCCGCAATCCTTACTGCTATCGCGACCCACATACGGACAACGCAATGGAGGACTACTTCCGACTTATCCCTAAGGATATGGTGTATGATAAGACGGGTATTCAGTTCATGCAGTTCAACTCGCTCTTCCAGCTCTCTACGCTTCGCAAGAACCGTGACTCTGCTCTTGAGGCAGCAGACAAGATTCTCTTCGTCCCTGATGCACTCATGTACATGCTCACGGGTGAGGCAGTATGCGAATACACCATTCTGAGTACAAGTCAGATGCTCAATCCTCGCACAAAGAAGATTGACCTCGAACTCATAGACGTACTCGGACTTCGCGAGAACCAGTTCGGACGTTACGTCAACCCTGGTGACAACGTAGGCACACTCACTCCAGAGGTGCAGAAGATGACGGGTCTTGGCGCAATACCTGTCATTGCCGTTGCCGGTCACGACACAGGTTCAGCCGTAGCAGCCGTACCTGCCGAGAACGAGCGTTTCGCTTATCTCTCATGCGGAACATGGTCGCTCCTTGGTATAGAGACGAAGGATGCAATCATTAGCAAGAAGAGTTTTGACTATAACTTCACGAACGAAGGCGGTATCGGAGGAACGACACGTTTCCTCAAGAACATCTGCGGTATGTGGCTCCTTGAGCGATGCCGTAAGGAATGGACGGATGCGCCTAAGGACGTGAACCAGATAAACAGAGACAGCATGGAAGCACCTGCCTTCCAGAGCTTCATCTATCCTGATGCACCTGAGTTTGCCAACCCAACAAGCATGGTTGAGGCAATCAAGTCATATTGTGAGCGTACAGGTCAGCACGTGCCACAGAACTACAAGGAAATGGCACGTTGCATCTTCGAGTCACTCGCCATGCGCTACCGTCAGGTACTTGGCTACCTCAATGACATGGCACCTTTCCCAATAGAGAAGCTTCACATCATTGGCGGTGGTTCGCTCAATGCCTACCTCATGCAGATGGCAGCCAACTCAACAGGTCTTACAGTCGTTACAGGCCCAGTAGAAGGAACAGCAATAGGCAACATCATGGTGCAGGCAAAAGCCACAGGTCTTGTCAGCGACATGTTCGATATGCGTCGCATCATAGCTAACTCTATCGAGACAAAGACCTACACGCCACAGGATTCTTCTGCATGGGATGATGCTTATCAGAAATATCTTCGTGTAACAAGGTAAAAGAAAGGAATAATATTCTCACGCTCACCCTTCGGCAATCCTTCGTTAACCCTTCGGTAACCGTTCGATAAAATGTCGGAGAATGGCAGAAGAAGAATTTTCTGCAAGAATTCGTGTACTCGATGATTTTTTCCAACCACGAATTACACGAATTTACACGAACTTTCAAATCCGTTTATTTGTGCTATTACACTAAGACAACTCGTGTTGTCTGCGAATAACACGAATGCCATCCGGGTGATTGACGGGCTAAAAAGATTCGTGTTATTCGTAATTGCGCAAGCAATTCTTCGTGTAATGGGAACAGCCGCGAGTTTACAATTTCGTGAAAATTCGTGTAATTCGTGGTAAAAAAATCTTGTAGAACCAAGAAGATTTGCTGTCGGAGAATAAAGATTTAAAGTTGCGTCAAAGTACTGACTAAGTACCGACTAAGTATTGACTCAGTACTGACTATGAATGATGTTACTTTTGTTTTTAAGAAATAATAAATAACAATCAAAATATTCAACTAAACCAAATCATGAACTCAGAATTAATTTCTAAGGCATACGAGGTAGCTAAGGCTCGTTATGCAGAAATCGGAATTGACACAGAAACAGTACTCAAACAACTTCAGGACTTCCACCTCTCCCTCCATTGCTGGCAGGCAGATGACGTGAAGGGATTCGAGGTACAGGCAGGTGCCATGTCTGGAGGTATCCAGTCAACAGGTGACTTCCCTGGAGCTGCACGCAACATAGACGAGCTTCGTCTTGACATCCTCAAGGCAAAGTCACTCATTCCTGGTAACCACCGCCTCAACCTCCACGAGATTTATGGAGACTTCAAGGGCAAGGTTGTTGACCGTGACGAGGTGACTGTAGAATATTTCCAGTCATGGATTGACTGGGCAAAGGAGAACAACACAAAACTTGACTTCAACTCATCTTCTTTCTCTCACCCTAAGTCAGGAAGCCTCTCACTCTCTAATCCAGACGAGAGCATCCGTAAGTTCTGGGTGGAGCACACTAAGCGTTGCCGTGACATTGCAAACGCCATGGGTGAGGCACAGAATGACCCATGTATCATGAACCTCTGGGTACATGACGGTTGCAAGGACGTGAGTGTCAACCATGCTCTCTATCGCAACACACTCAAGAAGTCTCTCGACGAGATTTTCGAGAAGCCACAGCCAATGATGAAGGACTGTATCGAAGGTAAGGTATTCGGTATCGGTCTTGAGTCATTCACAGTCGGTTCACACGACTTCTATACAGCATACGCTGCACAGAACGACAAGATTCTTACTATTGATACTGGTCACTACCACCCAACAGAGTCTCCTGCTGACAAGGTGAGTGCCGTACTTCCATACATCAAGGAGCTTATGCTTCACGTGTCACGTCCTGTACGTTGGGATTCTGACCACGTGACA
>JAGCWG010000195.1 GCA_017961965.1 Bacteroidaceae bacterium
CACAGGCAGTACTCGCAAGCGAGAAGGAATATACAGATAAAATCAAGACAACTCTCGATGAGGCTACTACTGCAGCCAAGGCTTCTGTTGCAGCATATAAGACACTCAATACAAGTATAACAAATGCAGAGAAAGCTTATGGCGAAGACAAGGTTGGTGCTGCCGATTTCCTTGTTGCAATCAATAATGCCAAGGCTATTGCAGAGAACAAGACTGTCAAGACTGCCGACGTAGAGAATGAGGCTGTTGCTCTTGATAAACTCGCATTTGTATTCAACATCAATAACGCTACTGCAGGTACAGGTGTTGCTCCAAAGGTGACAAGTACTCACAAGTATGTGGCTACAGGTGCTACTCAGGCTCTCGTACGTGCTGCGTTCTCTGGTAGCAACCTCTTAGAGAAGGGTGTTTGCTGGAGCACACATCGTGAGCCAACTGTACTTGACGACAGAACTACAAAGAACTACTCACTCAACGGTTCTATCTTCCATATCGAGGGACTCAAGCCTTCTACCGTTTATTATGTTCGTGCATACGCAATCAACAAGACTTACACAGTTGCTTACGGCGAAGAGCGTAAGGTTGTGACTCACCCAATGGGTAACTGTACATGGTCATGGAATGAAGGAGGTCCAGATGCTGCATCAAACGACCGTTGTCGTAATGCTATAAAGGAGACTATCGACTACTTCAATGAGTGGACAGGTATTCGTGGATTCAAGCTTACGGGTAACTATGGCTCTGGAACTCCAACAGCGGACTGCTCATACGGAGGATGGATGAATATTGGTCCTAACGCTTCTTATCAGGCTATCGGTACAGTCCTTCATGAGACAGGTCACGGCGTAGGTGTTGGAACACGTAAGATTGCTTATGGTTATTCTACAGGCTGCTGGGATGATACTAACGTACACGACTGGAAGTGGTATGGTCGTGAGGCTAATGATATCTACGCCTTCCTTGAGAACAAGGAGGCAAAGCCTTACACTTCAGACTTCTGTATGGTTGGTGATGGCACTCACGGATGGGGACAGAATGCCTCATACGACTGGTTCGTTAACGGAGCAGACAAGGATAAGCACACTCCTATTCAGTATATCGGTGGTTGCTGCCTCCTCTACGGTCTCTTCATTGATGGTCTTTGCCCAACAAATGCATACGCAAATGGTCTCTCAGGATACACTTATAACTTCGACTCAGACAAGAAGTATTATATAATGAATAAGTCTGTCGGTCTTGGTACAGCTTTGCTCTCACAGGCCACATCAACACAGGTAGGTATCAAGGAAGGACTTGCTGGCGAGACTATCAACGACTCATGTGCTTGGATTATTGACTACGACCCAGTTCAATGCTACTACACATTCAAGAACGTGGCATCAGGCAAGTTCCTTACTCACGCTTCAGGTAATACTTATGTAGCAACAAAGACAGCAACTAAGGCATCTACAACAGAGTACTTCCAGCTTATGCCAGACCGTAAGGATGTGACTGTGGGTACAGGTCTCAACAAGGTGACTACTCACGGTTTCTGGTTCACATGGAACTCAAGTGGCAACAAGGCAATGGGTGTAAACAAGATTAGTTCTGTTACTGGTGTCGGAAGGGCTACTCAGGTAGCATTCAACTATGCTGAGACTCCTGCACAGCAATGGATTATCATCTCAGAGGACGAGATAGAGAAGTTCCACAACTATGTCATTGCTCTTGGTGTAGAATCAATATCTGTTGACGACTCAGCCATCAATAGCGATGCCAAGGTTTCTGCTATCTTCACAGCAGACGGCACACGTCTCCAGAAGACTCAGCGTGGTCTTAACATCATCCGTTACTCTGACGGAACAACAAAGAAGATATTCGTGAAGTAATGAGAAATGAGTAATTAGTAATGAGTAATTCTCATTATAGAATTGACAAATAATTATAGCAGAGGCAAATCTCGCATGAGAAATGCCTCTGCTTTTTTGTGTTTACATTATTTTTCGTACCTTTGCAACGATTTTGACTAAAAAGGTGATTATGATAGAGGTTAAAGCAATTGGCTCTCATAAAGATATAACTAAGTTCATAGACTTTACGAACAATCTGTACAAGGACAACGCATACTATGTGCCAGACCTTGCACTCGACCTTCGTAATACGTTCAACCCAAAGAAGAATGCAGGTTTCGAGTTTTGCGACGTGCAGCTTTTCCTTGCCTATAAGGATGGGGAAGTGGTAGGTCGTGTGGCTGGTATCATTAACCATAGGGCTAATACAAAGTGGAACGAGAAGATGGTTCGTTTCGGATGGATTGATTTTATAGAGGATGTTGATGTAGCTCGTGCTCTGCTTGATGCTGTTGAGGCTTGGGGTAAGGAGCGTGGAATGGAAGGAATAGAAGGTCCTCTCGGTATTACCGACCTCGATAAGGAAGGAATGCTCGTTGAGGGATTTGACCGTATTGGTTCTGTCCTCACCATCTATAACTATCCTTATTATCCAC
>JAGCWG010000196.1 GCA_017961965.1 Bacteroidaceae bacterium
CAAGAAGATACTGAGTAAGTATGAGCAGTTGCAGGAACTCTATAAGGAGTACGAACCTCTTGTTAAGCTTCAGCAAGTCTTCGGACTGGAGATGAATTAGTTTTACTATATTTTACTCCATACACAATTATTCCACAAATGACCATATCAATAATTCTTGTTTCTGAGAACTCTCTATCTCTTGCAAATACGCTGAAAACAGAACTGAGCGAGATACATAATGATGCAACAATCAACATCTACCACAAAGGTGCGCTTGATGGTTGCACCCACATAGAGTCCGTATCTGAAGCCACAAAGGAACAGTTCAATACCTCCGATGCACTCGTCTTTATCGGAGCGATGGGCATCTGTGTGCGTAGCATAGCACCTTGCATCAGCGACAAGCATGAAGATCCAGCCGTGGTGTGCGTTGATTCCACAGGTAAGTATGTGGTGAGTGTTCTCAGCGGTCATGTTGGTGGAGCAAACAAACTTGCTACTACCATAGCAGCTATCACTGGTGGCGAGGCTGTGGTAACAACTCAGAGCGACAACACCGGTCTATGGGCTCTTGACACCATTGCTCAGGAATATGGATGGACACTTGCCATTGCAGGAGGCAAACGACTTGCTGCACAGCGTATGAACAATGCCATCACCCTCTTTGTCAATAAACACAGGACTGCGCTTGTCATTGAGACGGAGGATGAAGGTACGAAGTACATGGAACAGTCACGCCCTGAGCACGTTAAAATATTCCGTAGTTTCAATGACTACACACTATATGAGCGCCGTGAGATGAGCAAACCTGGTACTAATGACAGGCCTTTCGAGTTGCTCATCATCGTCAGCCCAAAGAAGTATCCTACGACCGACATACCTTGTATCCAGTACTATCCTATGTGTCTTCATCTCGGTGTGGGCTGTCAGCTCATGGCACCAGTGGAGATTGCGCCTCAGTTGCTCAACGAGATTGGCGCAGCTGGCTATGCAGCCGAATCCATAGCTACCATTGGAAGCCTTGAACTCAAGAGGAACGAACCACTGCTTGCAGAGTTATGTAAGCTTTTACCTCGTGCCGAGCTAAAGATATATTCTGCTGACGAACTCAAGACCGTGAAGATTCCAAATCCATCGGAGAAGGTGTTTGAGGTTACTGGTTGCTACGGTGTCGCTGAGGCAAGTGCCAAGTGCCCAAACAAACACTCTGTCCTTGTCATCGAGAAGCAGAAAGGCAGTATGAATATCGATGGTAAGATTACACATTACACATACGCCCTTGCTTGTGACGAAGGCATACAACGTCAGGGACACATTGAAATCGTCGGTGCAGGACCTGGTGACCCAGACCTTGTTAGCGTGCGTGGTCGTAAATTCATTAAAGAGGCAGACCTCATTCTCTATGCTGGAAGCCTCGTTCCTCGTGAACTTACTTTCTGTGCCAAGCCGGGTGCAACGGTTCGCTCTTCTGCCAATATGGATCTTGATGAACAATTTGAACTCATGAAGAAGTTCTATGACAAGGGAGGTCTTGTTGTACGCCTCCATACGGGCGACCCATGTATATACGGTGCAATACAGGAACAGATGAATTTCTTCGACCACTATGGTATGGACTACCATATCACTCCAGGCATCAGTTCATTCCTTGCAGCAGCAGCCGAACTTCGCTCACAGTTCACCATACCTGAGAAGGTGCAGAGCATCATCCTCACTCGTGGTGAAGGACGTACACCTATGCCTGAAAAGGAGAAACTGCATCTGCTTGCCCAGAGCCAAAGCACGATGTGTATCTTCCTCTCTGCAGGCATAGCTCAGCAGGTTCAGGATGAGCTTCTCCTCGGTGGCTACTCACCTGAGACACCTGTTGCCTGTTGCTACAAGTTGACGTGGAAAGAACAGAAGATATTCCGCGGCAAGCTCAAGGACCTTGCCACGATAATGAAGAAAGAAAAACTGAATCTCACCACCATGATTATCGTTGGAGATGCCATTGACAACCGCGAAGGTCTCAGCAAACTATATGATAGTAAATTCACACACATGTTCAGAAAGGGAAAATGATGATTATATCCCCCTATATCGTTTGTGAATGACTTTGGTCACAAACCGTACTACATTTTCATAATTGTTAAACAGCATATCCATAAATAATGCCAGACAATCATACTTTCCAGCAACGGCACAAAAACATGGCAGCAATACGTAGCAAGGATACAAAGCCTGAGATTGTTGTCCGTCGTTACCTATGGAGTCATGGTTTACGCTATTGTCTGATCCATCCACTACTTTCTGGTAAGCCTGACGTGGTATTGAGGAAATACAATATATGATAATTAATCCTTAAAGCGATATTAGATGAATAAGTAAAACAAAAAAGAGAAAACTTAAGTTTTCTCTTTTTTGTTAATGGATGTGGGCGTTGACGGATTGTCTTGTTGACGAACTGTCATCGTTACTTCGTGGGCGTTGACGGATTGTCTTGTTGACGAACCGTCATCGTTACTTCGTGGGCGTTGACGGATTCGAACCGCCGAC
>JAGCWG010000197.1 GCA_017961965.1 Bacteroidaceae bacterium
ATTCTACGGTATGGACCAGAAGCGTGGCGTGGGACTTGCATGGTGGGGTGCAATAGAATATTGGGGCGAGAGTGACGGATGGCCAAAGAAAGGATGGAACTACTCATTCTTCAACCACACGCTTGAGGCTTATCCACAGGCATACCTCATCAAGAGTTGTCTCAATCCTGCAGAACCGTTGGTGAAGATTGGTGTCGTTGATGGCAAGGGCGAAAGCAAGATGTGGAACGATATCAAGGTAGGTTCAGAGCGTATCAACCAGAACTGGAACCAGAAGGAAGGCAGTCGCATGAGTCTCATGACCTACACTAATGCTGAGGAAGTGGAGCTCATATACAACGGCAAGTCACTCGGAACACAGAAGAATGACACGACCAAGATTGAGAACCGCAACATCATAAAGTGGAACAACATCGATTATGGCAAGGGTGGTAAACTCGTTGCCATAGCACGTCCAGGCGGCAAGGAAGTGGCACGAGACATGGTGGAGACAACGGGCAAGGCTGTTGCACTCAAGGTAGTCATCGAAGGTAATAGTCCTGTGACCACATTCAACACCAAGACAGACACATGGAAGGCAGACGGAATGTCACTCCAATATCTCAAGGTTTATGCTGTTGACAGCAAGGGGCGCGTCGTACGTAATGCAACCAACGAGGTGAGCATCAAGGTGAGTGGCGAGGCTTCGCTCGTAGCCATGGACAATGGCGACCACTACACAAGCGACCTTTTCGGCGGAGTAAGCACCAAGACCATGCAGACAGGATTTATGCAAGCCATACTCCGCAGTACACAACGAGCTGGCAAGGTGACTGTCGAGGTGACATCACCAACGCTGAAAGGTGCTAAGGCAACGATGACTTCAAGTCGCCATTGATGATTAGCTGTTAAAACAGCGTTCAAACACTGTTCAAACGGCGTTTAATCAAAAATAAAAAACTGTTCAACATCCGCTAATGTCAGATGCTGAACAGTTTTTGTTTTATTATTTCGTAGGTAACGTCAGAACACTTCCTCCATCAGTGTAGGGAAACCGACAACCTTGTCCTTGAATGTCTTGAGAAGCTCCTCGTTGAGCTTTGCGCCAACCTGAGTGTGCCACTTATGGAGTACGGCACTACTCTCCATCTCAAACTGGAGGGAGAAGCACTCACTGGCATCATCCTTGTGACTAAGGATGCGTGTGAGACGAGGCTTAGTGAGTTCGCCACTCTCTATTGCCTTTGGAACATACACTTCATGCAAGAATACTACAAAATTCTGAGCATCTGCTGTTTCTACTTGGAATGTTGTATTATAAATAATCATTGTCAATAATATTAAAAATTTATAGCCATCAGTTCTATATCGTCAATTAAGTAGATGTGCAAAATTATTTTTATAATGATTGTATTGATTAATGATGTAGGTTCAGCGCATAAAATAAATGAGTGTAGTGACTCCTACTCGATTGTTTTTAGGCGTTGAAGATGCGCAGTAGGCGGTGCAAGGATTGTATAAATAA
>JAGCWG010000198.1 GCA_017961965.1 Bacteroidaceae bacterium
AACGACGAGAGCTACGGCAAACAGCTATGCTATGTTCCTGAGACTTCTGCCAACATCAATCTAAGACTTTCACATCGTTCATGGATACTGCAATACCATTGGATTCATTATAGTGAACGGTTCACAACCACAAGCAACGACGTGTCTTACATCACGGGCAAGCTAAAGCCATACTACATGAGTAACATCTCATTGGAGAAAGACATAAGGCTGAAACATTTCACTCTTTCTGCAAAGGCTGTGGTCAATAACCTATTCTCTACAGAATACGTTACTGTACTCTCACATCCAATGCCAGGACGTAACTATGAATTATTCATCAAACTAAACCTCTAAGACGATGATTGTACGTACATTCTTGATTACACTTATTGCCACTTTATTTATCTCGTGTGGCAACAACAATGCCAATGGCAACTCTGAAGGCTCTGCCATTGAAATGAAATATTCCGAGCTGCTCAACATGAAACAATGCGATGGCTATGTTTATGTTCAGGTACGCAATCCTTGGGACACAACAGCCATACTCCATTCATACGTTCTCATCGATAGAGATGCAGAGGTTCCTGACAATCTTCCAAAAGGGGATATCGTGCGAACCCCTTTGAGTAAAACTGTTATGTACACATCCGTACATAGTGCAATACTCATTGAGCTTGGAGCATACGATTGCATAAAAGGTGTGTGCGACCTTAATTACATCAATAACGAGCGCATAGTCAAGGATTGTGCAGCAGGTAAGATTGCAGATCTTGGCGAAGGAACAAGCCCAAGCATGGAAGGAATAATCAACCTCTCACCTGATGCAATAATGCTTTCGCCTTTCCAGAATAACGGTACTTACAGCAAGCTTTACAAGTTAAACATTCCTGTCATAGAATGTGCCGACTATATGGAAACATCTGCTCTTGGACGTGCAGAGTGGATTCGTTTCTATGGACACCTCGTTGGACGAAGCCACGAGGCAGACAGCATATTCGCAAGTGTAGAGGCAAGCTACATGAGGCTTAAGGAACTGGCATCCACAGCAAAGAACAAGCCATCGGTTATAACCGACTTGAAATTTGGCAGCACATGGTACGTTCCTGGAGGAAATAGCACGATGGGACGACTTATGAATGATGCTGCAACAAACTATGTATTCCGTGAAAGACAAGAAAACGGAAGCATTCCTCTCGACCCTGAAGCTGTATTTGAGAGAGCTATGGATGCAGACATCTGGATTCTGAAATATAATCAGGCATCAGCAAAGACTTACGACGAGATAGCTGGAGAATATGCCAACTATTCAAATATGAAAGCCTTCAAGCAAAAGAACATATTCGGATGCAACACGTCAAAAGTACCATTCTACGAGGAGACGCCATTCCATCCTGATCGTCTGCTTAAGGACTTCATTAAGATATTCCATCCAGAGCTTCTACCAGATTATTCATTACGCTACTATCATAAGTTATGAGAAAAATAATTTTGCTCATCATAGTAACCATATTGTTCTTCATACTCAGCCTTTTCCTCGGTGCTGTACACATACCTGCAGAACAGGTTTGGACTGTCCTTACAGGAGGACAGGCGGAGAAAGCAAGCTGGACATTCATCATACTTGACTCACGCCTACCACAAGCCGTGACAGCCATGCTATGCGGAATGTCACTTGCAGTAAGTGGACTTATGCTCCAGACATCATTCCGAAATCCTTTGGCAGGACCTTCAATACTCGGAATAACAAATGGTGCAAGTCTCGGAGTGGCAGTTGTCATGCTGCTCTCCGGTGGAGTAATCTATGAGGGAAACCAACTAAGGCTTGCTGGTTTTCTTGCCGTAATAGCCGGAGCGTTTATCGGAGCACTTATAATACTCCTCATCATTCTTGTACTTTCTGCCGTAGTCAGGAACAACATAATGCTACTCATAGTAGGAATTATGGTAAGCCACCTTGCTGCCTCAGCCATTTCCTTACTTAACTTCTTTGCAGCTTCCGACAACGTCATTTCATACGTGCTATGGGGAATGGGTAGTTTCAGTAATGTCACATTCCAACAAATGCCGTGGTACATTGGAGTAAACGTAATAGGTCTTATACTTGCAATATTGCTTGTAAAACCTCTCAATGCGCTCTTGTTAGGCGATGACTACGCAGGCAACCTTGGCATCAACGTACAACGCACACGTATGCTCCTATTGCTATCCACAGGTTTGCTGACAGCCGTAACGACGGCATTCTGTGGACCTATTGCGTTCATAGGACTTGCTGTTCCACACATTACACGTATGATTATTGGCTCAGAGAACCACCGAATACTTCTTCCTGCAACTATATTCTGCGGCTCAGCAATAGCCTTGCTCTGCAATATTCTTTGCACTCTACCTTCTGACTCAGTCATTCCTATAAATGCCGTTACTCCAATGATAGGAGCACCTGTCATTCTATATGTCATCATGGGAAGGAACAAAAAAATGAACTAATAAGACAATATATCATGTTTTCTCTTCGCTGGATACATACTTCAGACATTCATGGTGCCTTATTCCTTGAGGACAAAGAAAAAAGCCAACAGGAGACACATGGCACTACGACTAAGGATGTACAGTCAGACAACATTATCATAAGTGATGGTGGCGACCAACTACAGGGCAATGCCGTTACTTACTATTGTAATCATCTGTCTGATGCCTCACATCCACATATTATCGCTGAAACCATGAACAACATGAGATATGATGTCGCGTGTCTTGGCAATCATGACATAGAGGCAGGAATGGAAGCATGCAACAGATGGATTGACGCATGCAGATTCCCGATATTAGGAGCAAATGTTATTGATGAGAAAAGTGGAGAACCAGCCCTAAAGCCATATACCATAATTGTCAGAGAAGGTGTGCGCATAGCCGTACTTGGAATAGTAACAACTGCTATTCCGCATTGGCTACACAATAATCTCTGGAAAGGCTGGAAGTTTGCAGATACTGTTAAAACAGCAAAGAAATGGATTGAAATACTACAACGTGATGAGCACCCAGACATGATTGTGGGACTCTTTCACACTGGATGGGAAGGTGGAATGTTTCACGAGAACGAGACACGCCGTATAGCTGAGAATGTTGCAGGATTTGACCTTATACTCTATGGTCACGACCATCATCAAGCCACCCATACAGTCAGGAATAGTGAAGGCAGGGATGTGTTATGCTTGGCACCATCATCCTTGGCTTCATCTGCTGTCGTAGTGGACATCTGCATCAACAAGGAAAAAGAAAACAAATGTGAAATACTAATCAACCATAGGATTGTGCCTTGGAACGAAGTGGAGCATCTGCTTCCTCATCAAAAAATGCCACAATGCGTTATGGAATGGCAAAACAAAACGGTATGTACACTTGAAAATGACGTATATGAACGTGATGCTTTTTTCGGCTCGTCTGCATTTGTTGACATCATGCACAATATGCTTCGTGCCACGACAAAGGCACAAGTGTCGTTCGCGTCTCCTGTTTCTTATGACACAATCATCCGTCATGGAAAGTTAACAAATAGTTCCATGTTCAGGCTTTATCCTTTCGAAACGCAGACATACATAATGCGAATGAGCGGAGAGGAAATAAGGAAAGCACTCGAATACAGCTATTCATTATGGGTAAACACAATGCAAAGTCAGGAAGACGATGCACTCCTACTTGACTATGTGTTTGACGAAGGGAGTCGCAAGGGATTAAAGACTCTCTCCTTCGACCTTCTGTCTGCAGGTGGAATACGCTATTCCGTATGGCTCAACCAAGAAGTAGGAAGTAGAATAAAAATTGAAAGCATGGATGATGGCACACGTTTTGACTTGAATGCAACCTACACGGTAGCTATAAACTCATACCATGGTAATGGGGGAGGCGACATCATGACTATCGGTACAGGCTTATCAACCGAAATACTTGCTCAAAGAATTGAACAAATACTTCCACTCAGCACACGTGAATATCTTACAAGATACTTACAATCACTTCAAAAAGTAACGCTCAAGGCATCTGACAACTGGTCTTTCAAGCCAGAAACCTTAGCTGCTCCAGCGCTTGAACGTGAAAAACATTTACTATTTGAATACGAATAACGATAATTGATATTAAGTCTGCACAATATTTTTTTCAAAAAAAATATATCTTAGTGCAATCTTTTGCATAACCTTTACGTATATATAGACAGAAGACCTGACTAACATGAAGGAAACAGACATAAAAGAAATAAACATGATACCGGGACTGAGGAAACGAAGTCCCAAGGCACAGCAGATGATGCTCGATTGCTACGGCGACTATGTCTTTGCCCAAGTGGTGAGACTGGTGCCGAGAACCGAGGATGCAGAAGAGGTGTATCAGGACGTATTCATCAAGGTGTTCAAGAATATTGACCAGTATGATGAAAAGCGTGCTACACTTGCCACGTGGGTTTCACGCATCGCATACAACGAATCCATCAACTTCCTGCGTCGTCAGCAACAGACCTTCATATACCTTGAAGACCATGAAGAGGAAACAGCCTCGATGACGGAAGAAGAAGTAGAAGCCACCCTTGGACATCCTGACAAGGAAACTGTGCAAGTAATAAGACATGCCCTACGCCATCTTCCACCCGACGAACGGGCGATAGTGACCTTGTTCTACTATGATGAGATGAGCATCAAGGAAATAGCATACGTGACCAACAACATACCTACCACCGTAGCATCACGGTTGTGCAGGACGAGAAAGAAACTTTGTAAAATAATAAAAAACATAATCAACAACAATGAAAGAGGACATGATAAACAACTTGCGTCAGCAGGACAACAACCTGCGTGAGGCAATCCGTCAGGAGGAGGTTGCCCGTCCTCATAAGGCGGTTGACCTCAATGCACGTCTCATGACACGTGTGGCTGAGGAGCAGAAGCCTCGTCGCATGACGTGGTACTGGGTGGCTGCCGCATGTGCTGCTGTAGTCATTGCCGTGAGCCTCATGCCACCAAGGATTACGGACGATGCATCTGCTCCTGTCATGGTACAGAAGACAGAGCCAAAGGCTGACGACGTGAAGGAAAACCTTCGTCCGCAGGAGGCTGAGCCACAGGTGGCAGACATCACCACTAAGGCTGTTGATGTAAGGCGTGCAGCCATTGATGAGGCTCATGAACCAGTCGTTCCCCGTATGGATGAGTCTCATGAACTCGTGGCACAGACGACAGCAACGGCAGAGAACAATAAAACAGAAACCGTTCAGGGCACATCGCAGGAGGTGGCAATGGCAGACGTACAGGATGCCGATGCCCATGCCGTAGTACTCACGGAGAGTGACCTTCCGATTACTCGTCCTGAGAACTACCGATACACTCTGGAGGAGATTGCCCTCATGAAGAAACAGGCTAATGAGGCCTACATCAAGTGGGTGGAACTTGAGCTGGAAATTGCCAAGTTCAATCTTGAACATACGGCACAGAATCAATAATCTTTAAATATAGAAGAATATGAAACGAATAATATTTTTGCTGCTTCTTGCTTGCAGCACATTTTCATCAGGATTTGCCCAGTGGCGCAGGGCAACAAGGTTTGTGGCTCAGAAACCAGACAATGTAATCAAGATCCTTGAAAACATCATAAATGATAGTGAAGAGCATAAGACTACGACTTTCTCCGTGGTTAAAAACCCTGTTACAGGGGTGGTGGAGTCGAGTGTAAAGGTCATTCATTTCAAGGCTTGTATGGATAATTACATGGTGGAAGATTTGGATAATGCTTTCCAGAAGGATGAGCCAAAGAGCTATCAGCTTGTACATGTTGTTCCGGGCAATACGGGTAACAAAAAACTTATCAATGTACCTGTATGTTCAGATTCAGGCGTAGAGTATATTGGTATCAGGACTCATCAGAATCAAGAGACATGGATGATGTGCACAAAGAATTCATCCAATCCTAAGCTCCGTGATGTTTATGCCATCTCATGGAAGATGAATGCAAAGAACAAGGCTGAAGGCGATATCATTTACATTACGTCATTGCGTCCTGACAACTATGACAAGAAAATCGAGACTTCAAGCAGCACATTCATGATTGATGGTCGCGTGGGCTATGACCTCAACGATTCACTATACGTAGTATATATGGCAGACTCTGCCGAAGAACTTGACCAGATAGCAGACAGTGCATTCATAGCATACATGCCAGTGGTGAACAAACGCTTTAGCTTCAGCATTGAACTTGACAAGCCAAAGGTAGGCCGTATCCGTACAGTCATGCCTGACGGTTCACTCTGCGAGTTGTGGACAAATCTTGACTTCGTACCAGGGGAGACTTACCGCATCACCACTCACAACGGTTTCTATGATGCCGATAACGACTACGAAGTGCGTGTAGGTCGCTATTCAGGCAAAAGTCTTTTGAACAGAGACCAAATCAAGGGAATAGACGACCAGAAGGAAATCGAGGTAACTCGCATTGAAGTGGATGAACAACCAACAACTAACAACAATGCCACTTATACTCCTGCAACGTCATTAGTAGAGGACTATAAAAAATTCAAGGAAAGCCTCCCTGCCGACCAGAAAGCAAAGCTGAGAATGCTCGAAGGAAGGGGAGATGCGTATGAAAAGGCGTACAAAGCGTTGAAGCACACAAATAATGTTGATAAGACTGAGGCAAACGTAAAGATTATTGTTAATGAAATGATAGAACAACTTGACGGATTAAGTGGTGTTGTTGATGATTACTGCAAATTGTTGGAGAAGAACAACGCTCCTGTTCTTTTTAGCGTTGAGATTATAAGCCGAGGTTATCTCAAGGAATGTGTTGATCTCAAGAGCCATCTTGACAAGAACTATGATCAGGTTGCTGCTTCAAAGTCCTTAATGAGACTTCATGACTATCTCACCAAGCAGATAAAGAAGAATACTGACAAGGTAGAGAAACTCCTGAAGAAAGTCAAGCAGCAGTAATTGGCACGCATAAAAAAAGGACACAGAGATTTTGCTCTCTGTGTCCTTTGTGTTCGTAGTGTCGAACGGTATGTATTTGTCTAATGGACATTAGTCGATGACTGTCATGCTCATGATGATATCCTCCTTTGGACGGTCGCCAGGGAGAGTGGCTGTGTTCTGAATCTTCTC
>JAGCWG010000199.1 GCA_017961965.1 Bacteroidaceae bacterium
CCACTCTTTGATAAGGTGCTTGAAAGCATAAAAGGAATGAAGTCACCTTTCTTTTCGAGTATAATGACCCTTTCGAGTCATGAGCCTTGGGAAGTACCATACAAGAGACTTGACAATAAGGTGGAGAACAGCTTTGCATATACTGATGACTGTATAGGTAGGTTTGTGGAAGGTCTAAAGGCATGTGGAAAGTGGGACAACACACTACTTATTATAGTTTCTGACCATGGTGCTGTAGGACAGGAAGGAAAGAACTTCTCCAGTATTGATGTAATGCATATTCCACTCCTTATGACAGGTGGCGCAATAAGACAGGCTCGAGAGATAGGCACGATAATGAATCAGTCAGATATTCCTGCCACGCTCTTCGGTCAGTTAGGCATAAGTCATGACGAGTTTGTGTTCAGTCGTGATGTCATGAGTAAGTCATATACATATCCTTGTGCTGTCCATTGTTCCAAGATAGCATTCTCTTTCTGTGATTCAACAGGATTGAGTACATACGACCTTGATGGTAACATGGTTGTGCAGAACGTTGACGAGATAGGCAATAACAAGGAAGAGAGAGTAAGAAAGGGCAAGGCAATACTCCAGACATTATATAAGGATACTGCTAACAGATAATAATAAAAATGAACAGATTAATTAAGGCAATTATATTTGTATTATCCATTCACTTGTCATGTGTCATCTTGATGCTGATTGTTCGTGGAGTGTTGATAATTACTGTCCAGCACTTGATGGATAGTGACGTTGTTTCGTCTTCCCTTGTGTGCGAGTCACTCATGAGGGGTGCATGGCTCGATAACTGTTTGCTGAGTTATGCAGATGTAATACCATTATTGTATTTACTCGTATTGTATTATCTTCATAGATTGACAGGAAAGTCATTAAAGCATATTGCAGTATATTTTATCATCATTCATGCTGTTGCCTTGGGATTTGCAATAGCAAATATACCGTATATTTCCGAGTTTGGTAAGACTATGGATGCTACTGTCTTTACATGGCTTGATGGTGATACTACCGTGGCAAGTATGCTGTTTGAGGATTGGAAGATGATTGCTTATATGATTGGTGCTGTAATCATCTGGGCTTTATACGCCTACTGGTGTTTCTTCATGGCAAATCGTCTTGGCAAGAAGATGGATGAGATGGCGGAAAGTCATGTTAAGACAAGTTACTCAGTTGCATTTTCCTTGCTTCTCATATTAGTTTGTTGGCTCGGCATACGTGGACGAATAAGCGGACGTCCTATAAAAATGCAACAAGCGTTCTTCTCAAAGGACAAGGTACTTAATCAAGCAACTCTCAGTCCTGCACTCTACATCATAACGTCCATGAAGGATATGAAGAAGATGGAGAATGACAAGATTTGTTTCCTTGATGACGAACAACTTGATAAATACTCAAGGGTGTTCTTTGGAAAAGGTACAAACGAACATCCGCTTAGTGTTCATGTTGCAAAGAATGATTCGGCTCAACTTGCAGGAGTAAAGCCTAATATCGTGCTGATATTCTTGGAATCCATGAGTATTCATTACATGAACTCATACGATAAGAGCATGAATGTCACACCTTATCTTGATAGTTTGTATAATAACTCTCTGCATTTCTCCAATTGCTACAGTACTGGTTTCCGTACAAACAATGGCATTGCTGCTTGCCTCTATTCTCAACCTGCATATCTTGAACGTCATAATATGCGCTATCTCGCAAGCGTGGATTTCCGAGGCTTGCCTTATGAGCTGCATAACATGGGCTATCATAATATGTTCTTCGTGACACATGGAGCAGAGTTTGACGAGTTGGGTTCTTTTGTCACTCAGAATAACTTTGACGAGTTGTTTTCTCGTGCTGACTATCCAGAGTCGGAAGTGGTAAACTCATGGGGCGTGTCAGACAGATACCTTTATAATTACGCTATCGACAAGATAAACAAGGTCTCAAGACAAGGAAAACCATTCTTGTCAGCCTTGCTCACTATAGCCAATCATCAGACATACTATTTCCCACCAGATTTCCATGGCAAATCTAAGTCGGAAGATTTGAGGGCTGTAGAACTTGCGGACTGGTACTTAAAGGGCTTTATGGAAAAAGCCAAACAACAGCCTTGGTACGATAATACCGTGTTTGTTATTGTTGGTGACCATGGTAAGCTATTCAAGAAACCAGATTGCGAGATTGCCGACCAAACGAATCATGTACCTCTAATAATATTTGGTAAGCACATACCAACGATGGAATGTACGTCTTTGACAAGTCAGATGGATATTCCAGCAATACTATTGGGTCTCCTTGGCCACGAATATGACTATGAGAATCTAAGTAAGGATGTGATGCAGAATGAACGCGACTATGTGTGCTATAGTACAATGGAGCATATCGCCTGCAGAAGCATGAATCGCCTCTTTGGTTATCATGTGTCAGAGAATCGTAGAATGTACTTCAGAATTGATGGAAGGAAGATGACCGAAGTACCATGCGACTCTGAGTTTGAAAAGATGGAGCATTATTGCTTTGCTACATTCCAATTATCAGACATGATTCATAAGTAGGTGTGCATAATTATTTATACAATCCTTGCACCGCCTACTGCGCATCTTCAACGCCTAAAAACAATCGAGTAGGAGTCACTACACTCATTTATTTTATGCGCTGAACCTACATCATTAATCAATACAATCA
>JAGCWG010000200.1 GCA_017961965.1 Bacteroidaceae bacterium
ACATCAAGGAACTCATGCTTCACGTCTCTCGTCCTGTACGTTGGGATTCTGACCACGTGACAATCATGGACGACCCAACTCAGGAGCTCTTCTTCGAGATTGTACGTGCAGGTGCTCTCGACCGTGTTCACTACGGACTTGACTTCTTCGACGGTTCAATCAACCGTATCGGTGCCTACGTCATCGGTTCACGTGCTGCACAGAAGTGTATGCTTCGTGCCCTCCTTGAGCCACGCGACATGATTTCCAAACTCGAACTTGCAGGCGAAGGCTACAAGGTTCTTGCCCTCATCGAGGAACAGAAGGCTATGCCATGGCAGGCTGTATATGACGAGTTCTGCGTTCGCAACAACGTACCTGTAGGTCAGGAGTTCATCGGCGAGATTGAGAAGTACGTAGCAGAAGTGACATCCAAGAGATAAAAAGTTCTCCATCCCCCTTACGGAGCATACGCCCCCCTTGGGGGATGGAACAAACATAATCCTAAGAATAAATTTAATATGTCTATTGATATTGATAACAATTCTGCCACACAGAACCCGGAGGGACGCCCCCTTCGGGGAAAGGGGGGCTCTTCTTTGAAGAGTACCCTTGCGGTATCTCTCAATAATTATCTCGATGCAGGAGCAATCGTGGCAGGAGGTAGCGGCATCACTCTGTGGAAGAACTACCTCGACCTCTCGGAGATGCACCTCGGATGGATTAACGCACTTAGCGCAAATGCCCTTGGCGCTGCCATAGGTGCTATCGTGGGTGGTTTCCTTGCCGACAAGTTCGGACGTAAGTTCATCTTCACCTACAACCTCCTTGTTTACATGACAGGTGTGTTGCTCGTGATGTTCTCCGTCAACTTCCCAATGCTCCTTGCTGGATTCCTCGTTACGGGTATCTCTGTAGGTGTGGGTGTTCCTGCTTCGTGGACATACATCTCTGAAAGTTCGGAAGTCAACAATCGTGGTCGCAATATCTGTATCTCACAGATGTCATGGGGCTTCGGACCCATGATTATCCTCCTTATGGGCATGCTTCTTGCACCGGGCGGTTATCTATATGCACCAGTTGAGTCTTTGGCTCACAGCATACTTGGCACAGGTGCTGCACAGGCAGCCGTTGAGGTATTCAGTTCACGAGTTGTGTTCTTCACTCTTCTTGTCGTAGCATTCATAGCTTGGCTTCTCCAGCGCCAGCTTGAGGAAAGTGCCGAGTTTGAGTCAACAAAGGCTGCAGAGAAGAATAATGGTGAGAATGGCGGTTTACTCAAATCGTTCTCCGTACTCTTCACAAACAAGGTGGCTGTTCGTAGTGCCTTGTTCCTTGCTGTCATCTATCTCACATGGAACCTCGTTGCAAGTGTCATGGGATTCTTCTCTCCACATATCTGCGAGACAGCAGGTGGCGTAAGCAACGAATATTCCAACTGGATGAACTGCATACAGTGGGCGACGGTCGTTGTCGTGACATTCGGTATCTCACACATCGTTGACCGTACGAGCCACAAGCTCCTTTACGTCATAGGTCTTGTGTTTGCCCTCTGTACTTGGTTACTCATTGTGACCGTGGGAGTCAACAGTATCACCACGCTTTGGGCATTCGTAATCCTTTGGGGACTTAATGGCGGTGTGTCCGTTCAGATATTCTACGCCTTGTGGGGTTCTGAGCTGTTCCCAGCCAAGTTCCGTGCAGGTGCTCATGGATTGATGTTCTTCGTCGTTCGTGGCCTCTCAGCAGTATGGG
>JAGCWG010000201.1 GCA_017961965.1 Bacteroidaceae bacterium
ACGTAAACAACAACAGAGTCATTTCGCTCTGGCACCAGAGGAGTCACATTTGAAGCTTTCATCTCAAAGCCAAGAGACAATACAAAACAGAAAGCGAATGCAATTGATTTATTCATTTTTCTTTTTAGTTGTTAAGTTTTATAATATTTAGGACTGCAAAGTTAAAACATTTCAGAGAAATAAAAAAGAATAACACCAGATTATTACCAACGTTATTAACGCTACACAACATATTATATCTAAAATCTGTCCTCGGATTCCTATTTGTTTCGATTGACCACCATGAGTAATCATGAGCATGACGAAAACGGATATGTCTATTTCGTTTTTGTTCTAAAGTTCATAGTCAGTACTTAGTAAGCAGATGACAAGCATCCACAATCTTGCAGTTGCATTATTACATATAAATTAAGCCACACACCCACCAATCCAAAAATATATGGTGTTTTTTTGGATTATAATCCAAAAATTCATACCGTTTTTTCGGATTAGAGTTTTTTTTCATATCTTTGCAGCATAACAAAAAGTAGGGAAAGATGATTAGAAGACAATTACAAGATGTGATAGAGAAACGAATGTTTGCAGGAAAAGCAATCATCGTAATCGGAGCAAGACAAGTCGGCAAAAGTACATTGTTCAATACAATACTTGAAAATGCCGATGTGCCTGCACTCACTCTCAATTGTGACGAGCCAGAAGTAAAGGAAATGCTGACTCAGATGAACACACAGGAGTTAAAGATGCTTATTGGCAACAATCGCATATTGATGATTGACGAGGCACAAAGAGTTGACAATATCGGTATGACGTTGAAACGTATTACCGACAACTTTCCCGACGTACAACTTATGGTGACAGGTTCGTCTTCGTTTGAGTTACAGGACAAACTTAACGAGCCCTTGACAGGACGAAAGTTTGAGTACCACTTGTTCCCTTTGTCAACAGGCGAGTTAATGGATTCACAAGGATTACTTTCGGTCAAACAGACATTGGAGAACAGACTTGTATTCGGTTCTTACCCTGATATAATAAACCATAATGAGGATGCGAAGGAAATATTGACAAATCTGTCAAGCAGTTACCTCTACAAGGATTTACTAACATTGGACAACATCAGGCGTCCTGTCCTTCTTAATAAACTACTTACAGCTTTGGCCTTACAGGTAACGAGTGAAGTTTCTTATAACGAGTTGGCACAGACAATAGGTTCTGATAGTAAAACTGTAGAGAAATACGTTGACCTTTTGGAGAAATGCTACATCATATTCAAGTTGAACGGATTCAACCGTAACCTACGTACAGAGTTAAAGCGTTCAAAGAAATTCTATTTCTATGACAATGGTATAAGAAATGCAATTCTACAAAATTACGCTCCATTATCTTTACGTCAAGATGCTGGTGCGCTTTGGGAGAACTTCGTCATAAGCGAGCGAATTAAGGCCAACCAGTATAATGGAAGATATGTAAACAGCTATTTCTGGCGAACAAGTCAACAACAAGAGATTGACTACATAGAGGAGTGCGACGGAAGTTTTACCTTATTTGAGATGAAGTGGAATCCAAAGAAGTCTAACGTTAAGTTTCCTTCTACCTTCCTCAGTACTTATGATGTAAAACAACAGGCTGTCATTACTCCTGACAACTGGTTGGAATGGGTGGTATAAACAAGTTTACTTGTGTTTGTTTTTTTCGGAAAAGCAAAATAACGAAAACGGATATGCCTGTCTCGTTTTTGTCCTAAAGTTCATAGTCAGTACTTAGTCTATACTTAGTCAGTACTTAGTCTATACTTTGACGGTACTTTAACCATACATAATTTACGACAAGAAGCGAAATAAGGTTATCTTTTTTGGAGATACAAAAAAGAGGACATATCCCGATGGGAAATGTCCTCTTGTCTTTTCTTCAGTGTGTACCGAAGTGAATGGATTAGTCCTCCTTGCGAGAAAGCTTCTCCTTGATACGAGCCTTCTTACCTGTAAGGTTACGGAGGTAGTAAAGCTTAGCACGACGTACCTTACCAATCTTGTTCACCTCGATGCTATCGATGTTAGGTGACTCGAGTGGGAAAATACGCTCTACACCTACTGTACCAGACATCTTGCGAACAGTGAAACGCTTCTTAGTACCCTCACCTGAGATCTTGATAACAACACCACGGTAGAGCTGGATACGCTCCTTTGAACCCTCGATAATCTTGTAAGCAACTGTGATAGTGTCACCTGCCTTGAATGCTGGGTGCTGCTTGCCTGTAGCGAAAGCTTCCTCAGCAATCTTCATCAAATCTACTTTAGCCATAAATTTTATTAAATAATTTTATGTAAATATTAACGAAGCATTCTCTGGCTACTCTATTTCCAGACAGCGGCTTCGCAAAAACGTTGCAAAGGTACGAGTTTTTTCTTTCTCACAACACATTCTTTTAAAGGTTTTTACACTCAGATACTAAAAAATGATACACATACGAACAAAATTGAAACATTTATTGACACTAAGGTTCTCAAAAATGATGTATCTTTGCATAACAAGAATAATACCACAGGCATAAATTCTTAACATTAAGATAAAACAAAAACAATATAAAGAATGGAAAAAACATGGCGCTGGTTCGGCAAGAAAGACAACATTACGCTTGAAATGCTGAAACAGATTGGTGTAGAGGGTATAGTCACAGCCCTTCATGATGTTCCCCTCGGCGAGGTGTGGACACGTGAGAAGATTCGTGACCTTAGAGAGTATATTGAGAGTTACGGTATGCGATGGAGCGTAGTCGAGTCACTTCCCGTGACAGAAGCCATCAAGTATGGCGGTAAAGATCGTGACCATCAGATTGAGGTCTATAAGGAGTCATTGAGGAACCTTGGTGAGGAGGGCATCCATTGTGTTTGCTACAATTTCATGCCAGTACTCGACTGGGCACGTACAGACCTACTTCACAAGAATCCAAACGGCTCTTCAAACCTATACTTCAACTGGGCAGAGTTTGCATACTTCGACATTCATATCCTCAAGCGCAAGGGTGCAGAAGAGGAATGGGCAGAGTTCCAAAAGGCTCACAAGGAGTGGCTGCGTGACATCCTTGCTGAGGTTGCAGAGATAAAGGCAAAAGCTACCGCTAAGTATGACCATGACCTCGTTGACACAATCGTTATCAAGACTCAGGGATTCGTGAGCGGTAACTTCAAGGAAGGTGACGAAAAGCCTGTCGAGATGTTCCGTGAGCTCCTTGCTCTCTACGACGGAGTGACAAAGGAGACACTCCAAAACAACATGAAGACATGGCTGGAGGCAATCATGCCTATCTGCGACGAGTACGACATCGACATGTGTGTACATCCAGATGACCCACCATTCCCAATCCTCGGTCTTCCACGTATCGTGAACTGTGACGAGGATATCCAGAAGTTCCTCGATGCTGTGCCTAACATACATAATGGTCTTACATTCTGTGCAGGTTCACTCTCTGCTGGTGGTCACAACAATATAACTGAACTTGCAAAGAAGTATCATTCCCGTACTCACTTCGTACATCTCCGTTCATGTCACATCTTCCCTAATGGCGACTTCACGGAGGCAAGCCATCTTGGTGGACGTGCTGACCTCATAGAGCTTACTCGTATCTTTGAGCAGGAGGAGATGAACCGTCAGGCAACACGTAACCCTGAGACACAGCTTCTTCCTATGCGAGTTGACCACGGTATGACTATGCTTGGCGATGAGACTCGTGGATATAATGCTGGTTACTCATTCCTTGGACGTATGTTTGCCCTCGGACAGGTACAGGGTATCATAGCAACCGTTGACCGTGAACTTGGTAAGCCTTATCATCAACCAGGATTCTTCGATTGATTGCGTTTTGCAATCAATCAAGTTAAAAGTTATAAGTTAAAAACTAACAGTTGAGTTTTCAAGAGAAAAGTTCTCAAGTTTTCAGACAAGGCTCACCATACTTTTTCAACTTATAACTTTACAACTATACTTTTAATTTTTAACTTTTATTTTTTAATTCTGAAAATATGACTTCTTTGAAGAATAAGATAGCCGTAGTAACAGGTGGAACTGGTGTACTCGGCAGCAACGTAAGCGAAGGCTTGCTTCAGGCAAGCGCAACAGTAATAGTAGTAGGTTCACGTCAGGAGACAGTAGATAAGGCACTTGCCAAGCTCACTCCTGTGGCAAAGGCAAACGACACTACCGTAACAGGATTTGTGTGCAACGTACTCAATCACTCTGAGATTGAAGCACTCACAGCCAAGGTTAAGGAACAGTTCGGACGAGTTGATATTCTCGTGAATGCTGCTGGTGGTAACGTGGCTGGTGCAAACATCATGGACGATATGCACGTGTATGAGTCTGACATCGAGGCACTCCACAAGGTTATCGACCTCAATCTCTGGGGCACAATCTATCCTTGCCTCACTTTCGGTAAGATTATGGCAGAACAGAAGAGCGGTAGCATCATCAACGTAAGTTCGATGGCTGCATACGATGCTCTCAGTCGTGTGATGGGTTACTCTATCGCCAAAGAGGGAGTAAATGCACTCACCAAGTGGCTCGCACAGGATTTTGCTCGCAAGTATGGCGACAAGATTCGCGTAAATGCCATTGCCCCAGGTTTCTTTATCGGTGAACAGAACCGCAAGGCTCTCCTCAACGATGACGGCTCACTCACAGAGCGTAGCCACAAGGTTCTCAACAAGACTCCTATGGGTCGCTTTGGTGACATCAGCGAGCTTAACGGTATCGTTCGTTTCCTCGCAAGTGATGAAGCAAGCTTTGTTACCGGCAGCATCATCCCAGTTGATGGTGGCTTCAGCAGTTTCTCTGGTGTATAAGCTTGCATTATTCATTCTTCATAATGCAAGAGTTAAAAGTTAAAAATTAAAAGTTAAAAATTTGGGATTACTTGTATTTCACATTATTTAATAAGGAGCTTCAAACTCCTCAACTCAACTTTTAACTTTTCATTTTTAACTTTTAACTCATTTATAATGCTGCACCCTCGATGCTTTTTGCGCAAAAAAGGAAAATTTGTGTAAATAATTTAGTCAATACTAGATATGTTTGCTCAAAATTATTTACCTTTGTGCAAAATTTTAACACATAATAAATATGGCTAAACTTATAATTAACTCATACGATGAGTTCGCTTCATACGAAGGTAAGGAACTCGGTACATCAGAGTGGGTATCTATTCCACAGGAAAGAATCAACCTTTTTGCTGATGCTACACTCGACCACCAGTGGATTCACGTAGATGTGGAGCGTGCTAAGGTAGAGAGCCCATATAAGTCAACTATCGCTCACGGCTACCTCACTCTCTCACTTCTCCCACACCTCTGGTCAGAAATCATTGAAGTGAACAATGTCAAGATGCTTGTCAACTACGGTATGGACAAGATGAGATTCGGTCAGCCAGTACTCGAAGGACAGAGCATCCGTATGACTACAATGCTCCAGTCAATCGTAAATCTCCGTGGAACTTGCAAGGCAGAGATTAAGTTCAAGATTGAGATTCAGGACCAGAAGAAGCCTGCACTCGAAGGTGTGGCTACATTCTTGTATTATTTCAATAATTAAAAGACCCACCCTAACCCTCCCTACAGGGAGGGGACTGGATTACTCACTCATAGAGTGACAGGGCATGGAATAAATATAATGGAAGCTGTAGAGATTTTCTCTATGGCTTCCTTTTTTAGAAGCCAAGCCTTCCAATTAGAGCGAACACGGCTTGGATGGCGAATTTCGACGGGCGTATTCTTTCCACAATTACACATTACCTCCTTGATACAAGGCGTTTTTCAAGTAAACGGAATATTTTTCTTTCAAAAAGTTTGGTCAAACAAAAAAAATGACTTACCTTTGCACTCGCTAAACCGAAAGGGAGTAGCAAACGTACAAAAAGTAAGAAGGTGCCAT
>JAGCWG010000202.1 GCA_017961965.1 Bacteroidaceae bacterium
CAATCTGCTTGCCGTCCTTGCTCTTGCCTCCAATCTCTATTGTGTATTTCTTATCAATGATAAGGTCGCCAGCCTTTGTATATTCCACCTTGTGCTGATATGACAACTGATTGACGACAAATGTCTCACGAACCGTTCCGATGTTTCCACCTGTAAGCGACAGGACGTCGATGATATTCGGATTCTCAAGATAAATCTTGTCTGGCTTCTGCATCTTTTTTACAGAGTCCTCTCCCGAATATAATAGATTGAGCAGACGAGAGCGTTGAAGGATTTGTAGATATGAGAGTAGGGTGGTACGTGCAATCTCGGCAGCAGCCGAAATCTTGGTCATATCTACTTGTAGCGGTACTTTTGATGCAAGAATTGTCAGCAGACTCTTAATCTTTCGGATGTTGCTTACATCTACTCCGCATAGTTGTGGCAGTTCAATTTCAAGGATGAAATTGATGACATTCTCTATACGTAGAGGATATTCAGTTTCACCTTCAAGCACGAAAGGATAATATCCCTCTCGTAAGTAGGCTTCAAAATGAGTCATAGGGCGGAACTTCTTGTTGATTTTGTCGCAGAATGTTGATGGAGACTTCAGTAGTTCTTCGAGAGTAACGGAAGGAAGTCTGATGCCATGAACCATTGCAAGATATTCACGATATGACAGTCCCTGCATCTCGTATGGCACACAACGACGTGAGAGGTCGGCATCGGCGTTGAGGATGTCCAAGAGTGAACTTCCGCTGATGACTACTTTTAAGTCGGGGTAACTATCGTAGATTTCCTTAATCTCATTGCTCCATCCTGGATATTTATGTACTTCGTCTATGAAGAGGTGTTGTCCTCCTTGCAAGTGAAATTTCTCTACGAACTCAAGGAGTGTGTGACGTGTGAAGTAGTTGCCGTCAAGGCTGACGTACAACATTGTCTTGTAGTCAATGTTGTTCAACTTAAGATATTGCAACATCAGTGTTGTCTTCCCCACACCACGTGCACCACGGATGGAGATAAGACGACAGTTCCAGTTGATGTTTTTGATGATGTCACGTACATAGTCCGTCTTTGTTGCGGTGATAAGACGGCGGCATCTGTTGATTAGAGTTTCCATAAGTCTCTATTTTTCTGTTACCTTTTGGGTGCAAAGATATGAAAAATGTTTTATACGTCAAACGATTTTCTGTAAAAATCGTTTGATAGACGAAACGATTTTGTGTGAAAAGTGTTTTACCTATCAAACGATTTTGACTAAAAATCGTTTGATAGGTGAAACGATTTTGGTGTTTCCCCTCCTTTTGAGGCTTGTCTTTTGTTGAAAAATGATGGTGTTTGGCAGATTGTCTTATTTAAAATAAGACAATAAGTTGTGCGACTGGTTGACTTTCGGGGAAAGCGTGACGTAAAAATCTTAATTACTTTCCTGCGGTCAGTGAGACTGCTTCGCTTAGTTCTTAAATCTTAACTCTTAATTGTCTAATAACTCATAATTCACAACTCATAACTCTCGTTACCCTCTTTTTCCTTTGAAGAAGTCTTTCATCATGGTAGCAGCTTCCTGTTCCATCACTCCGCTGACTACTATGGTTTTGGGGTGTAGGGCATTAGGGGCAAGGCGCATAAAACCACGCTTTTCGTCTTTTGCTCCATAGACAAGCTTGCCAAGTTGACTCCATCCGATGGCTCCAGCACACATCACGCAAGGCTCTACAGTTACGTAGAGCGTACATTTGTCGAGGTATTTGCCGCCAAGATACTCGGCAGCAGCTGTGATTGCTTGCATCTCAGCATGGGCAGTCACATCGTGTAGAGTCTCCGTGAGATTGTGTCCTCTGCCGATGATTACTCCGTTTGCCAATACCACTGCACCTATTGGTATTTCGTCCTGTGCCAAAGCTTTCTGTGCTTCGAGCATTGCCTCACGCATGTAATTCTCG
>JAGCWG010000203.1 GCA_017961965.1 Bacteroidaceae bacterium
TGCATAATTATTTTTACAATCCTTGCACCGCCTACTGCGCATCTTCAACGCCTAAAAACAATCGAGTAGGAGTCACTACACTCATTTATTTTATGCGCTGAACCTACATCATTAATCAATACAATCATTATAAAAATAATTATGCACACCTACTTATTAAATATTATGTAGAGTTTCCTATCATTCCCTTAGGATTCTATTACAAATATCTACGATTTCTCAATAAAACATAATAAGCATATATATTTTTTGAGTAACTTTGCAATTAAATAAAAATACAAAACATTAATACAGAACACTATGTATAGTATCCTGAAAAATATATCTGATACATTGAGTGGCAAAGCAAGCATCTTTGTCATTCTTGTAGCAATCGTTACTTTTTTTGTTCCGGAACTCTTTGCATGGGTGAAAGGAAATACACAGACCATCATCCTGGGTGTCATCATGCTCACCATGGGACTTACGTTACGTCCAGAGGATTTTCGATTGCTTGCGAAGCGCCCTTTAGACATTTTCCTCGGCACGCTCGCGCAATTTACAATCATGCCTTTGGTAGCTTTCACGCTCTCTTGGCTTTTTGGTCTTGTTCCTGCTTTTGACCAATATGCTACGGCAATGGCTATAGGTATAATTCTCGTGGGATGCTGTCCCGGAGGAGTAAGTTCAAATATCATGTCATTCCTTTGTGGCGGTGACGTGGCTTATTCCGTCGGAATGACTTGTGCCAGTACCCTGCTTGCTCCAGTCCTTACTCCATTGCTTGTGCTCTGGCTCGCAGGTGCAAGAGTGGACGTGGATGCCATGGGAATGTTTCAGCAGATACTGATTGTAACAATCATTCCTATTGCCGTTGGCTTCTGTCTCAACCTATGGCTTGGACATAAAGATGTATTCAAGAAGATACAGACAACAATGCCTGGTCTCTCAGTTGCCTGTCTTGCTTGCATCGTGGGAGGAGTTGTGACTACTGTTCACGATCCACTCGTTGAAAACGGCCTTGTACTCTTTCTCCTTACCTTCGGCATGGTGTTCTGCCACAATACAATAGGTTATATTCTTGGCTATAGTGTAGGTACGCTTTTCAAGTTCTCCAAAGCTAAGAAACGCACCGTGAGCATCGAAGTAGGTATGCAGAACGCTGGTCTTGGTACAAATCTTGCCATGACATTCTTTGTCGCCACCAATCCAATGGCAGTTGTCCCATGTGCCATTTCTTGCGCTTGGCATTCTATAAGTGGCACTATCCTTGCCAACATTTTCAAGAGCATGGACAAACGAAAAGGATAGTTGTTCCGTTGAAAATTACATTATAAGTACAAAAAACTCTATAAAAGCAATTGAATAATAGCGTATTTGTAACTTTTATTCCTAAAACTATGCATTCATTACCGAATAATTGTTATTTTTGTAACAATTATTATTTCAATTATCCGTGATAATCCCTTTTAGTACTAATTCGTGCACAAACGCATAGACATGATTGTCACGAGTGATTGACGCATTGGTTTAGGAATATCAGATAATGCTTATGTATTTCGTAAGGGTCAAAACAATTTTATTTGTTACATTATTTTTACTGATTAATAGCGTCTGGGCGCAGAACATACTTGTAAAGGAACTTCCGACATATTCGCAGTTGCCAGTTACCAATCTTCATCATATAACTCAGGACAAAGAGGGTTATATGTGGTATGGTACGGATGCTGGTCTGTGTCGTGACAACGGATACCAGATAGACGTATTCCATAACGACATACACAACCCTAACTATTGGAAATCAAACCGAATAATGGACTTGACTGTCGGCAAGAACGATTTCATATGGACAATTACCACCTCGGGCTTGTACTATCTCAACAAGTCCAACTACAATATGCACGAAGTGGTGCATAAGGACATTCCAAGCACAAAACTCAACTTCATTTTCTGTGCCTCCGATGGTACAATATGGGTAACAGGTGGTAAGAAAATCATTCACGTCACGGCTCTTGGTGAGGTCATCAGAACGTATGACGCCAAGAACCCGGGCGATGGAAACAAGCACCTTAATCAGGTGAGCGAAGATGCCGACCATAACATCTGGCTATACGAGTGCAGAGGTGTACTCTGTAAGCTCGACAAGCGTAAAGATGAGTTTATCCAGTGTGACTGGCCTGTCAACTGTGAGCCTCATGGCGGATTCGTTCACGACACCAAGAACAAATGCTTCTGGATTTCCACATGGGGCAAGGGCGTCGTAAAGTACATTCCAGGTGGTGAAGACGGTACAAAGGGAACTGTCGAGTATCAGCCATGTACCATTGAGGGTAATACACTTAATCTTAACAAGTCAAAGATTGTCTCAATGACATCCACTAGTAACAACCGCCTCATTGTCTGTTGCGCCATGGATGGATTATATGTATATGAGGTTGGTGACGATGGTAAACTCCATCCTTTCAACACCGACGGACTTCTTCCTCCGGGCAAAAAAGTATTTGCACATATGTTCCGAGATACCAAGGACAACATCTGGGTGGCATCCTATTCACCACACACGTTCATTCTCTCGCCTAATAACTCTGGTATCGACAGATACGACATCCCGGAGGTTTTTGCAAAAAACGACATACAAACTATTGTTGAGAACATCGTCTTTGAGGGTGACTACGCGTGGATATGGCATCTTAGACTTAACCTGATGCTTCACAACAGAAAAACGGGTGAGTCGAACATCGTTCTCAGCAACCAACATGAGGACTTTGGTTCAAATGTAATGGCTAACCGTGTTAGTGGTGATGGTATATGGTCCACACGTAACAATAAGATTGTTCTTCTCCAGCATGAAGGCATGAAGGTGCGTTGCACGGAGATAGCAGAACTCGATAAGGTTATCCGCGATCTATACGAGGACAATAATGGTTGTCTTTGGGTAGGAACGGATTCGGCTATATGGTCATACGATGTCAATAAAAAGATGGTAAAGAAGGTCTTTGACAAGACTGGCGTTATCATGCGTATGCGCCTGCACGATAAGACTAAAAAACTGTATTTCATATCCGAGAAACTCGGTCTTGTGGAAGGTAACATCAGCAACGGAAAGATACGCAACCTGTCTGAAGGTATTCACGAGGTGTTTGAGTCACTCGATATATCTCCATTTGGTGACGTATGTGCCACTACCGAGGTCGGTAGTGTCTATCTATTTAATGTTAAGCAAGACAAACTATTGCGCACGTCGAATGCCACACTTGAGAGCAATGACGAGATATCAGACGTAGCATTCGACTCAAGCAATCACCTTTGGCTCTTAACGCGTCAGTACATCAAGGAGTTCAACCCGACGACCAAGACCTCACGCTACATCTATGCTTCAGACAGCGACATAGACCTCGACTATATCTGCCACCTTCAGAAGGCAGGCAATAAGATGTGTATAGCAGGAGCTGGTGGATATCGTCTTGTACCATCATCCTCTGTCATCGATTCAGATATCGTGGACGTAGTACCAGTCGTCACCTCGTATGTCGTGGATGGTAAGAAACACCTTATTTCATCCTCACTCAAGGAGATATCCATTGCTCCAGACGCGATGAACGTGTCTGTCAA
>JAGCWG010000204.1 GCA_017961965.1 Bacteroidaceae bacterium
ACCCTGACATCACGTTCAGCGACGACCCACTGAGAATGATGCGTTGCATACGATTTGCCACACAACTCAATTTTGACATTGAAGACGAGACATTCGAAGCCTTGTCACGCAACAAGGAACGAATCAAGATAATCAGCGGAGAGAGAATAGCCGACGAGCTGAACAAGATAATGCTCTCCCCTACTCCTTCAAAGGGAATAGTTGACCTCGAACGATGCGGGCTTCTCGACATCATCTTCCCTGAGCTTACTGCGCTGCAGGGCGTGGAGAAGAGAAACGGGAGGGCACACAAGGACAACTTCTACCACACGCTTGAGGTGCTCGACAACGTAGCCAAGGCAACCGCTGGCAATGATTGGTGCAAGAACACCGAGGCGTTCGACGGAGACATCAAGGAACACGCACTATGGCTGCGCTGGGCAGCCATGCTCCACGACATCGGCAAACCTAAGTCAAAGAGATGGGACAATGTCATTGGATGGACGTTCCACAACCATAACGACATCGGCGAAAGGATGATTCCAAATATCTTCCGCAGAATGAAACTGCCGATGAACGAGAAGATGAAGTACGTGCAGAAACTCGTAGGACTTCACATGCGCCCGATAGTCATAGCAGACGAGGAAGTGACCGACTCAGCCGTAAGACGACTCCTGTTTGAGGCAGGCGACGACATCGACGACCTCATGCTCCTCTGTACGGCAGACATAACGTCGAAGAACGCTGACAAGAAGCAACGATTCATCGACAACTTCCGACTCGTGCGACAGAAGCTCATCGACATCGAGGAGAAGGACAGAATACGCAACTTCCAGCCACCTGTAAGCGGCGAAGAGATAATGGAACTGTTCGCACTCAAGCCATGCCGTGAGATAGGAATACTCAAGACGGTCATCAAGGATGCCATCCTCGACGGAAAGATTCCTAACGAGCACGAACCTGCAAGGCAGCTACTGCTTGAGGAAGCAAGGAAACTCGGGCTTGAACCAAAAGTATAAATCAACTAAAACCCAAGGATAAAACGTATGAAACTATTTACGACATTAATGTGCGGAGCTGCTTTACTGGCACAAAGCGCATTTGCACAGACATCAAAACAGGACGTTCTCAACAAGATTGAGAAGGTCAACGACTACTGGCAGAGCCACAACACACCAAAGTGCCGTGGTTTCTGGGACAATGCTGCATACTTCACAGGCAATCAAGCCGTGTATGAGCTCACAGGCAAGCAGCAGTATCTCGACTACGCCATCACATGGGCAGAGTACAACAACTGGAAAGGCGCAACACAGACAGACAGGAACAAATGGAGATATTCCACATACGGTGAAGGAATGGATTGGGTTCTCTTTGCCGACTGGCAGATATGCTTTCAGGTTTACATCGACCTATACAAGGATTAGCACCGTGCTGAACGCCTTGAGGGGTGCCTTGAGGTGATGTGCTATCAGGCAAAGACAGACAAGAAGGATTACTGGTGGTGGGCAGATGCCCTCTACATGGGTATGCCTGTCTTCTCCAAGCTCTATACGGTCACTCACGACCAGAAGTTGCTCGACAAGCAGTATGAGTGCTTCCGCTGGACAGATTCACTTCTCTTCGACACCGAGGAACAGCTCTACTACCGTGACGGCAAGTACGTCTATCCAAAGGTAAAGACAAGCTGCAACGGCGGCAAGAGCTTCTGGGCACGTGGTGCAGGATGGGTACTTGCAGGACTTGCAAAGGTTATTCAGGACCTTCCAAAGGATTGCAAATACCGTCCATTCTACATTGACCGCTTCAAGAAGCTTGCAGCAGGTGTTGCCAAGTGTCAGCAGGAAGGCGGCTACTGGAGTCGCTCAATGCTCTGCGAGGGTGACGCTCCTGGTTACGAGACATCAGGCACAGCCTTCTTCACCTACGGATTGCTCTGGGGCGTGAACAACGGCATTCTTCCAGCCAAGACATACAAGCCAACCATCGACAAGGCATGGAAGTACCTCACAGAAGTAGCACTCCAGCCAGACGGCAGCATCGGCTACGTACAGCCAATAGGTGAGAAACCTGACCCAACAAAGACGGTAAACGCCAAGAGTCAGGCACCTTTCGGTACAGGAGCATGGCTGCTCGCCGCAACGGAATACTACAAGTCAATTAAAAATTAAAAATTAAGAATTAAGGACTAAGCGAAGCGGGCTCACTGACCGTAGCGAAGTAATTAATAGTTAGAATTAAGACTTAAAGCAATATTTGACTATAGCATAGCCATCCTTGGCTCTGCCGTAGTCCCCCAAAAGAAAAAGACCAAAATAAAACAAAAAAACGAATTAAAAATGAAATCATTTCTTAAGTACGTCCTCGCAACAGTCGTAGGACTTTTCGTAACAGGAATTATCTTTTCTATCCTTTCAATCCTCTCACTTGTCGGAATGGCAAGCATGTCAAGCGTAAAGCCAGACATCGAGGACAACTCAGTACTCGTAATCAAGCTCAACGGAACAATCTCGGAGCGTAAGCAGGACAATCCTCTCGCCTTCCTCACAAGCGGTTCAATGGACAGCGGCATTGCACTTGACGAGTTGCTCACAGCCATCAAGAATGCAAAGGACAACGAGAACGTGAAAGGTATCTACATAGAGGCAGGTTCGTCAGTAAGTGCCACACCAGCTGCCGTACAGGAAATACGCAAGCAGCTTGAGGACTTCAAGAAGAGCGGCAAGTTCATCCTCGCATACGGTGAGACATACACCCTCGGCAGCTACTACATCAGCTCCGTTGCCGACTCAGTAGTCATCAACCCACAGGGTATCATCGACTGGAGAGGTATGGCAATGCAGACAATGTACTACAAGGACCTTCTCGACAAGCTCGGCGTGAAGATGCAGATTGTCAAGGTAGGTACTTACAAGTCAGCCGTTGAGCCATACATCCTCAACGACATGAGCGAGGCAAACCGTGAGCAGCTCACAGTTCTCAGCAACGAGATGTGGGGCGAGATGACAGCAGCAGTAAGCAAGTCACGCAAGATTAGCGTTGAGAAGCTCAACGAATATGCTGACTCACTCATCACATTTGCCGACCCAACTGTGTACAAGAAGTACAAGATGGTTGACAAGCTCGCATTCTCTGACGAGGTGCCACAGATTATCGCCAACATGATGAAGATTGACGACGTGGACGACTATAACACAGTATCAGTATCTGACATGGCTGCCGTAACAGGCAATGAGCCAAAGGACCCAAGCGGCAACATCATCGCCGTTTACTACGCAACTGGTGAAATCGTACAGGAGGCTTCAACAACTTCATTCGCACAGGATGAGCAGATAGTAGGCGAAAAGGTAATCAAGGACCTCAAGGAACTTGCCGAAGACGAGGACGTGAAGGCAGTCGTTCTCCGCGTCAACTCTCCTGGTGGTAGCGCTTACGCATCAGAGCAGATATGGCATCAGGTCATGAACATCAAGGCAGAGAAGCCAATCATAGTGTCAATGGGCGGATACGCAGCAAGCGGTGGCTACTACATCAGTTGTGCAGCCGACTGGATTGTTGCCGAACCTAACACACTCACAGGAAGTATCGGAATCTTCGGTATGTTCCCAGAAGCATCAGAGCTTATCAACGACAAGCTCGGCGTTCATGCAGCAACAGTAAAGACAAACCTCCACTCTGACTTCGGCGACCTCACTCGTCCACAGACAGAGAGCGAGCACAATATCCTTCAGGCATACGTCAACCGTGGTTACGAACTCTTCACCAAGCGTTGTGCCGACGGACGTAAGATGAAGCAGAATGACATAAAGGCTATCGGCGAGGGACGCGTATGGACAGGCGCTCACGCCAAGAAGATTGGCCTTGTTGACCAGCTCGGAGGTATTGACGATGCCATCGCAGTTGCCAAGAAGCGTGCCAAGGTTGACAAGTGTACCGTCATTGCTTATCCAGCACAAAAGGGTATGTTTGAAGACCTCCTCAATGATGCTGTCAACACAGATTCCTATGCTGACGGCAAGATTAAGGAACTCATGGGCGACTACTACTTCATGTTCTCAAACATCAAGAACCTGAAGGGCAAGTCAAACATTCAGGCAAGCATGCCATACTATCTCATGTTTAACCTCTAACGGCTTGCCACACCCGGCAGGCACAACCATAAATTGATAAAGTGGAAGGAGATCATATAAAGACTCACGCTTACCTTGCTCCGCTCGCATGGCTTTACGCTGCGGCAACAAGTGTAAGAAACTTCATGTTTGAGACGGGAATACTAAAGTCAAAGTCTTACGACATTCCTATCATAAGTATCGGTAACATAACCGTGGGGGGTACAGGCAAGACCCCCCACACAGAATATATCATACGACTCTTGCAGGACAAGAACCAAGTGGCTGTGCTGAGTCGCGGATACAAGAGAAAAAGCAAGGGATTCGTACTCGCAGAGACGAACACGCCAATGAGCATGATAGGCGACGAGCCTTACCAGATGAAGAAGAAGTTTCCCAACATACTCATGGCAGTTGACAAGGATCGCTGTGAGGCAATAGAGAAACTGACAGCACCAGAGATGAAGCCGGAGGTTGACGTGATACTCCTCGACGACGGCTACCAGTACAGATACGTACAGCCGGGCATGAACATACTCCTGACGGATTATCACCGACTGATATGTTTCGACAAGGTGCTTCCTGCTGGTCGCCTTCGTGAACCTAAGCGAGGACAGAACAGAGCCGACGTGGTAATCGTGACCAAGTGCCCTGCCAACATCACACCGATGGAGATGCACGGCATTTCGAGGTCACTCGACCTTGAGAGCTGGCAACAGATATTCTTCACCACATTCGTCTATGGCAATCCATACAGGATGGATGACAACACGCAAACCATCACTCTCGACGAACTTGCACAGAAGGACATACTACTCGTCACGGGCATTGCGTCACCAGAGCAGATGGAGTACGACCTCAAGAAGCTTGGCATCAAGTTTGAGGCAATGCACTTCCCCGACCATCACGACTTCACGGCAGAGGAGAAAAGCAGAATCAAGGAGCGCAGCCGCGACAAGATTATCCTCATGACCGAGAAGGACGCTGCAAGGATAGAGGGCACGTTCGGCGAAGAGTCATCAAGGGTTTATGTACTGCCAGTGGAAGTGGAGTTCCTCGGCGACAAGGACGACCTCGACTTCAACAAGATAATAAAGAGCTACGTGAGCAAGAACTCACGCAACAGCATACTTTCAAAAAACAGAATAAAAAGATAATGGAAGGTAAACTTATCATTCTTGCCGCACCATCAGGTAGCGGAAAATCAACAATAGTAAAGTATCTCATGGAGAACGAAGACCTCAACCTTCACTTCTCCATCTCTGCCACTTCACGTGCACCACGTGGCACAGAGAAGAACGGCGTCGAATACTTCTTCATGACACCTGATGAGTTCCGCAGCCACATAGATGCTGGCGACTTCATCGAGTACGAGGAGGTTTATACAGACAAGTTCTACGGAACACTCAAGTCACAGGTTGACGCACAGCTCGCAGCAGGTGAGAACGTCATCTTCGACGTTGACGTGAAGGGTGCCATGAGCATCAAGAAGCTCTATGGCAAGCGTGCACTCAGCATGTTCATCCAGCCACCAAGCATCGAGGAGCTTCGCATCCGTCTCGAAGGACGCGGCACAGATGCACCAGAAGTCATTGAGCAACGACTTGCCAAGGCAGAATACGAGCTTTCTTTTGCCGACAAGTTTGACGAGGTCGTTGTCAACGACAACCTTGAGATTGCCGAAGTAGAGGCAGAATCCCTCATCGAGGACTTCTTAGAGGAGTAAGGTAAGGCCCCCTCCCGACCTCCCCGAGGGGAGGAGAAAGATACCGACAGAGTAAAAGTTAAAAAATAATAGTTAAAGCACCGCCCCCCCTTGCCCGGATGGCGTTCTCCCCTCAGGGGGAGTTAGAGGGGGGCCGTGCCTCCTTATATGGAAATAGCATCACTCGGTGAGTTCGGCCTCATTGACCGCCTCACAAAAAACATAGAACTGAAGAACAGCACATCCAAGCTTGGTGCTGGCGACGACTGCGCCATCATAGCACCAACAGAGGGCATGGAGACACTCGTCACTACAGACATGCTCATGGAAGGCGTACACTTCGACCTCACATACATACCGATGAAGCACCTCGGCTACAAGAGCGCACAGGTCAACTTCAGCGACATCTACGCCATGGGCGGAATGCCTAAGCAGATTACCGTGAGCATTGCACTCAGCAAGCGTTTCAAGGTGGAAGACCTTGAAGACTTCTACGAAGGCTTGCAAGCAGCATGCGAACAGCACGGAGTAGATATCGTCGGTGGTGACACTTGTTCATCACGCACAGGACTTGCCATCAGCATCACCTGCATCGGTGAGGTAGAAGCAGGCAAAGCCATCCGTCGTGACGGAGCAAAGGAGACAGACATCATCTGCGTGAGCGGTGACCTCGGTGCTGCCTACATGGGTTTCCAGCTTCTCGAACGTGAGAAACAGGTTTACTACAAGCAGATAGAGAATGCCAAGACAGATGCAGAGAAGATGGCAATATCACAACCTGACTTCTCTGGCAAGGAATACCTCCTTGAGCGTCAGATGAAGCCAGAGGCACGTCGTGACATCATCCTCAAGCTCCGTGAGGCAGGCATCCACCCAACAGCCATGATGGACATCAGCGATGGCCTCAGCAGCGAGCTTATGCACATCTGCAAGGACAGCAAGGTGGGTTGTCGTGTATATGAGGAACGCATCCCTATCGACTACCAGACAGCCGTCATGTCGGAGGAGATGAACATGAACCTCTCCACTGCCGCCCTCAATGGTGGCGAAGATTACGAACTTCTCTTCACCGTACCTATTGCCGACCACGACAAGATAGAGCAGATGGAAGGCGTCAAGGAGATTGGCTACATCACCAAGGAAAGCCTCGGCACAGCCCTCATCACACGTGACGGCAACGAATTCGAGCTAAAAGCTCAAGGATGGAATCCGCTGAAGGAGGAATAAACCTTCGGAGTTAAGAGTTAAGAATTAAGATTTTATAGTACACAAATAACGCAGAGAACCAAATGTCTCTGCGTTATTTGTTTTACGACCATTTAACACCTGTTAAACGACCGTTTAACGACTATTAAACATTTCCTAAACGATTGACTTATTTTTCCTCCGCAATTCCTTTTCCATACTTATACCCTCTATACCTCTAAAGGGAACAAAAAACTAACCATGATATAGACTTTTTTTCATTTCAAAAGGCAAGGTTTACATCATAAACAGAAAGAAAGTAGCTGTGAAATAAATGCTACCGACGTGTTTTTAATCATATAAGACACAAAGCGCACAGAGATATATTCACGGAGAAAGCAAAAAGAAAACGTTGAGTTCTTCTGTGTTTAGAAAATCATAAACGATATATTCTGGATTCCGCAATATAACGAAAAACCTTAGGAGAAAGCCAATCAATTGGTCTTTCTCCTTTTTTTATTGCCTCACGTATCTGAGTAGATGAGATATTGTAAAGAGGTGTGTTGACGACCTTGACGGACGGAGGAAGGTTAGCCTCATCAAGAGGATAACCAGGACGATTATAGACAAGGATGGTGTAGTTGGCAATAATCTCGTCAGCCTTGTACCATCTATGAAAACTCTCCCAGTTGTCAGCTCCGATGACGAGGCAGAAGCTATGCTGATGGAAGTCAGAAGCAAGGGAACGAAGCGTGTTTATCATGTATGACGGTCTTGGCAGATGATTCTCGTAATCGGACACACAAATGCTCTTGCAATCCTTCGTTGCAAGTTCAGCCATCCTAAGACGGTCTGCATAATCCGCAAACTCATTCTGCGTGTCTTGTTTCAACGGATTTAGTGGAGAAACAAGAAGCCACACTTCATCTACCAGCCCTTGATCTACAAGCGACTGTGCCAATGAAGTGTGACCTTTATGTATGGGGTTGAATGACCCTCCGTATAGACCGATTCTCAATTGATAATTGATATTTGATAATTGATAATTGGCAGGAAAAACCAGAAGTCAACTGATAATTAGTAAAAGGTAATTGCCCATACGCCGAATGGCATAATTATCAATTATCAATTGTCAATTATCAATTGTGGCATCATGCCACCATTACATCACATTAAGAACCTGCTCCTTGATTTGCTCAAGCTCGTCCTTCATCTTGACAACGATGTTCTGCATCTCTGCCTGATTGGACTTAGAACCTGTGGTGTTGATTTCGCGTCCCATCTCCTGAGCGATGAAGCCAAGTTTCTTGCCCTGTCCCTTGCCGTCCTTCATGGTCTCAAGGAAGTAGTTGAGATGGTTGGAGAGACGCTGCTTCTCCTCAGAGATGTCGAGCTTCTCGATGTAGTAAATCATCTCCTGCTCAAGGCGGTTCTTGTCATAGTCACCACCGATATGCTGTTCGAGAGTGTCGAGGAGACGCTGGCGAATCTTCTCTGTGCGTCCTGTCTCGTATGGCTCGATGCTTGCGAGGTATGTGCGTATGTTTTCAATCTTTTCTGTAAACTTCTTTGCAAGGGCTTCTCCCTCCTGTTTACGGAATTCAACGAGGGCATTGATTGCACCTTCAACTACCTGACGTGCAACAACCCACTCTTCTTCTGCGAGTTCTTCCATCTCAGAGCGTGACATAACGTCTGGCATACGGAGGAGTACCTTCATCCATTCGTTGGCTGACTGTACGCCACTCATGTCGAGACCGAGAGAGGCAGACACGTCCTTTATCTGATTGTAGTATTCGCCTACGAGTTCCTTGTTGATTGTTGATACTGAAGCCACCTCGTCCTTCTCAATCCAGAGATTGAAATCTACCTTTCCACGTTCGAGTGCGGTAGAGATGAGTTGACGAACCTCCATTTCTTTCTCACGATAGAGAGGAGCGAGACGAGTGGAAAGGTCGAGAGCCTTGCTGTTAAGCGATTTTATCTCTGCGTGAATTTTCTTTCCGTTATATTCGGCTACGCATTTGCCGTAGCCTGTCATAGACTGAATCATAATGCTAAATCTTAATTTTTATGCAAAAATAGCGATTTTTGTCATTATGCTAACTACAAAACGGTTATTTATTTGTATTTTTGCATCGTATTATGTGTAATTCTATTTAAGATGGCAGTAATTTTACATATTGAGACGGCAACCGACGGCTGTAGCGTAGCTGTCAGTCAGGACGGAGCCACAATATTTCAGATAGACAATTATGATGACATAAAGAATGGCGGTGCCAAGGACACGAACCATTCAAAGAGGTTGGGAGTATTCGTTGATGAGGCTATGTCTTTTACGGACAGTCATGCCATTCCGTTTGATGCGGTAGCCGTGAGCAGCGGTCCTGGTTCATACACAGGTCTCCGTATTGGAGTGTCTATGGCAAAGGGTATCTGCTACGGACAAGACCTCAAGCTTATCTCCGTTCCAACACTCAAGGTACTCTGTGTACCTGTTCTCCTCAAGCATGATGACCTCCCAGAGGATGCGCTCGTATGTCCTATGCTCGACGCAAGACGTATGGAGGTTTATACAGCACTCTACACAAGGGCACTCAAGCCAGTCATCGACACTTGTGCCAAGG
>JAGCWG010000205.1 GCA_017961965.1 Bacteroidaceae bacterium
ATGTGAACTGGCTGAATACGAGTGCACGGTTACCACCTTCGATGACATCGCTGAGGAGTTCAATGAGAGCCGTAACCTTTGAACAAGGACCTTGCCATGAAGGTTCAACAAGCTGGGCACTACAAGAAGCCTGACGAAGACGGGTGATCTCGGCAAGGACGTTCACATCCATTGACTCGTCACCAAGTTCGCGAAGCATATTCTCTGCCCTCATGCGGATGACCTCATAGATGGCACTCTCCTCGTTGCTCATCTGTATCGTCTGATAAATCTCCGTCTTTTCTGGCAGCTCCTTGAGGACTGCATTCTTAGTACGGCGGAGCATGAACGGATGAACCACACGTTCGAGCATTTCCTGTCGTTCCTCGTCCTTGTCACGTTCGATAGGAATGACGAAACGGTTGCTAAAGTCGCTATAACCGCCGAGCAATCCAGGATTGACGAACTGGAAGAGTGACCACAACTCGCTGAGGTGGTTCTGTATAGGCGTACCCGTAAGCATGATACGGTTTTCTGCATTAAGCTTCATGGCAACGCCACTCGTCTTTGCACCACGGTTCTTGATGATGTGAGCCTCATCAAGACATGCCACCTTCCATTCCTTCTTGAGAATATAGTCGCTGACCGAAAGGAGAAGACCGTAGGTAGTAACAACGACATCACGAGGTCCAGCCTTGTCTATGACTTCCTTGCGCGAAAGCTCTGAGTTGAGGAACTTACAGTTGAGCGAAGGAGCAAACTTTTCCAACTCGCTCATCCAGTTAGGCGCAACGGAAGCAGGAGCAACGACAAGCGTTGGTCCTTCATCTGCCTTGAGAAGGAAGAATGATATTGACTGTATGGTCTTACCAAGTCCCATATCGTCGGCAAGGAGCGCACCTGCACCCCACGAGTTAAGACGTGCTATCCACTGGTAACCTTCAAGCTGATAAGGACGAAGTTCTGCCTTCAGTTCTGCAGGCACGGCTGGCGAATACTCTGAACTGTCGAGTATGCGCTTGCGATACGTGCGGACGTACTCGTCCGTGTCAAACTTGATGACTCCGTCAAGTGTGCTGTCATCAAGGAGTGCTGCCGAGAATGGAGAAATGCGTATGTTACCCTTGTCACGTGCAGCAATAGAGTTGATGGTACTCAACTGGCGTCGCAAAGCTGCACCAAGAGCGATAAAGTCGCCATTCTCAAGGCGTATGTAGTTGGACTTTGACTTGTTGACGAGGTCAAGGAGCTTGGACATGGAAAGGACGGTGTTCTCGTCTATCCTTACTTCGCCCTCCACCTCAAACCATTGTCCACGTGTGCTCAGCTGTATGCTTGCTGAGAAGCTGCTGCCCGTTGCAACAATCTTGCGGAGATTGAGACGACCTTGTTTTGGCCACTCGGCATACATCACATCAGGATTGTCCTGAACAAACTCCACGAGCGAGAGTACGTACTCAGGTTCCATGATATCGACATCCTCCTTAGGGTCAAGAAGGTACTTGATGAAGTCAGGGTCAAAATTCTGCTTGTTCTTGTATATGCGTTCGAGTTCCTGACGAATGATGACAAGATTCTTCTTCTCGCCTTCAAGGTCACGATGCACACGTACCATTATGCCGTCTGATTCGTCTATATAGACATCTTCACCCTCGCCGAGCATGAAGAGTTTCTTGCCACCATGAAGCGGTTTAGCTGCAATACATATATGGAAATACTCGCCCTTGTGAGGAGTAATCTGAAGACATGCCAC
>JAGCWG010000206.1 GCA_017961965.1 Bacteroidaceae bacterium
ATGTGGTGATGATACTGACATGGATGAGTTTTTCCAAAGGGATGCTTTGGTTTATGCACGCCGAAGAATTGGCAAATCATACTGTTTCCGTCTTGAAGAAGACAAAAGCATAATAGTAGCGTGCTTCACGCTTTCAAATGATAGCATACGCATTTGGGATTTGGGTAGTTCCAAAAAGAACGCTATGTGGAAAGAATTAACCAACCGTGAGAAAATGCTTAGCAGATTCCCTGGTGTTCTTATCGGCCGTTTAGCTGTTTCGGAAAAATATGCAGGTCAAGGAATCGGCTCAGAAATAATAGACTTTATAAAGCTATGGTTTCTTAGTGAGGAAAACAAGACGGGATGTCGTCTTGCTATTGTTGATGCCAAAAACAAGTCGAACGTTTTGAATTTTTATGTGAAAAACGGATTCAAATTTTTATTCAATAGCGAAATAGACGAGGATCTATACACTAAGGTTCCTAAAAATGAAGAAGAACGTAAACTGCGAATACAGAATCCTCGCAAGTTAAACACAAGATTAATGTATTGTGACTTATTAGCAGATTGAAACATACTTTTATCTATAGGGGACAATTACCAATAATTTTTTTTTATTCTCCCACTTTACGGAGGCAGGGAGGAAGACCCTCTCCGTTACCCTCCCTTGTGCTTAACGTCTGCTGACTCGGATATCTTCGCCATCTCTCACCAGCCGAGCACTGCGCCCCAAACTTTCAGAAAAGATATTCAATCTTTTCTTCTGTTTGTCCCCTTCTATGGGGAGGGCATGGTTACTTACTCGCTCAGAGGAGGACACTCGCTGGCGCTCCGAGGAGGGCACAGATAAGAAGTCGATGTTTCTTTTACTTTTCAAGAGAAAAGATGTAAAAACTATGAAAATGATAAAAAATCGTGCGGTTTACTTTCCTTTTATATAAATATTCGCTACATTTGCAAGGAATTTGAAATTTCAGAACTTGGAAAAAGAAAAACATTCAACAATATAATGGAAAAGAAACTACTTCTTGGTGATGAGGCTGTGGCACTTGGTGCCATTCATGCTGGATTGAGCGGAGTGTATGCTTATCCTGGCACCCCATCTACAGAGATTACGGAATTTATTCAGAATGATGCCTTGGCTAAGGAGCGTGGCATTCACAGCCGATGGTGTACTAACGAGAAGACTGCTATGGAGGCTGCTCTCGGTATGTCGTATGCTGGCAAGCGTGCCCTCGTGTGCATGAAACATGTGGGTATGAATGTGTGTGCCGATGCCTTTGTCAACTCTGCTATAACGGGTGCTAATGGCGGTCTTGTGGTACTTGCTGCCGACGACCCTTCGATGCACTCAAGCCAGAATGAACAGGACTCACGTTTCTATGCTAAGTTTGCCATGGTGCCTACTTTTGAACCAAGCAACCAGCAGGAGGCATACGACATGATGGCTAAGGCTTTTGATCTTAGCGAGGAGCTGCATGTACCTGTAGTGCTCCGTGTGGTCACTCGTCTTGCTCATAGTCGTGCTGCTGTGGTGGTAGGCGACGTGAGAGGTGAGAACGCTCTCAAGGCAAGTACCGACCAGTGGGTTCTTCTTCCGGGAATTGCCCGCAGGAAATATCAGGAGCTTCTCGACAAGCAACCTAAGATGCTGGCAGCTGCAGAGGCTTCTTCGTTCAATAAAGTGGAGAAGGGTGGTGGCAAGGTCGGTATCATAGCATGTGGTATAGCTTACAACTATGTGAAGGAGAATGTGGGTGACACAGCCAATATCCTCAAGGTAAGCCAGTATCCACTTCCTGAAGACAAGGTAAGACAACTTGCAAAGGATAATGATGCTATCCTTGTGGTAGAGGATGGTCAGCCTGTTGTTGAACAGGATGTGAAGGCTCTTCTTGGAACAGGTTATGTGGTAAAGGGACGTCTCACGGGCGACCTTCCACGTACGGGCGAGCTTACTCCTGATAATGTGGGTGCGGCACTTGGCAAGTCTGTCGGTTCTGCATTCGATAATGCCAAGAACCTTGCTGGTCGTCCTCCTCAGTTGTGTCAGGGATGTGGACATAGAGACGTGTATGGCGCTCTCCGTGAGATTATCGAGGAATATCCTGATGCACGTGTGTTTGGCGACATAGGCTGTTACACTCTTGGTGCTCTTCCTCCGTTCAAGGCTCTGTCAAGCTGTGTGGATATGGGTGCAAGTATCACGATGGCTAAGGGTGCTGCAGATGCTGGTCTTCGTCCTGCCATAGCCGTGATTGGCGACTCTACATTCACTCACTCTGGAATGACGGGATTGCTTGATGCTATCAACGAGAATGCACCTATTACGGTAATCATCAGCGATAACCTCACAACGGGTATGACTGGTGGACAGGATAGTGCTGGAACAAACAAGTATGAGGCTATCTGTCGTGGTCTCGGACTTGCTCCTGAGCATCTGCATGTGGTCACTCCGCTTCCTAAGAATATACCAGCCATCGCACAGCTTATTCGTGACGAGATAGCATACGAGGGAACAAGCGTCATCATCCCACGTCGTGAGTGCATACAGACGGCTGCACGTCATGCGAGAGAGAAGGCTAAGACCTCTGGAGGCAATTGATAATTGACAATTGATAATTGATAATTAATAATTAACATGGAGGCTGACGGATGAAGAAGTAAAAGCCCCGGCCCCCCCCAACTTAGCGAAGCGGTCTCACTGACCGCAGGGATGTAACGTGGCGGCCTTACGGGTCGAGCTGGAAGGGCTACACATAAATGACGTCAGATAAAGCAGGGATAATCTTCTTGGAGGATTTCTCTGTGAAATGGTGAAAATAAAGGTATAAAAAATCCCCCTTGTCCGGATGGACGCCCCCTTTGGGGGATGGGGGGCTGTATTTATGAAGAAAGATATTATTCTCTGCGGTGTGGGAGGACAAGGTATCCTCTCTATCGCAACCGTTATAGGTGAGGCAGCCACGGAGGCTGGTCTCAATCTCAAGCAGGCAGAGGTACACGGAATGAGTCAGCGAGGTGGTGACGTACAGTCTAACCTCAGACTCTCTACAGAGCCTATCTACTCTGACCTTATCGCTCTTGGCAAGGCTGATGTGGTGATAAGTATGGAGCCAATGGAGGCTTTGCGTTATCTTCCTTATCTTGCCAAGACAGGCACTATAGTGACAAGTAGCAAGCCATTCGTCAACATACCTAATTATCCAGACGAGGCTGCACTCATGGCTGAGCTTGACTCCATGCCATCCGTCATGAAGCTTGACATCGAGAGTGTGGCTAAGGATGCGGGTAACGTTCGTGGCGCCAACATGGTGCTCCTCGGTATGGCTGCTCCATATATCGAGATACTTACCGTGGAACAGCTTCGTAATGCCATCAAGGTTATCTTTGCCCGTAAGGGTGAAGGCGTTGTTGAGGCTAACCTCAAGGCGTTTGACGAGGGAGTAAAGCAGGCAAAGAAATAGAAGAGGACATTCCCCCGACCCCGTCGGGGAAATTAAAAG
>JAGCWG010000207.1 GCA_017961965.1 Bacteroidaceae bacterium
AGCCTCAGCACGGAGTTCGACTCTGACATGGCTAACATAAACTACATGACAGACGGACAGCGTGAAGAGATGTCCTATTTCCAGAATCTCCTTGCGACCGACACCACATCATCTGCACAGACCGTATATGTCGTTTCTTCGTGTAAGAACATTGACGAGGCTCTCGCACTTAGCGGTTCAAAGCAAGACATCATTGACAGTCTTATGAATGTAGGACTTGTCACCTCACATAGCGGCATCACGCATTTCGTTAGTTGCAAGGCAGAGCAAAAGGCACGCCTTGAACGCTGGCATAAGTTTGTCAACGAGCATTCTGAGGATTTTGGTGAACGTCTCGCCCATGAGGCTGAGGCTAATGGATTCAGTGGGGATGCATTTGACGATTTCCATATGTTGATTAAGAGCACAAAGGACATGCAACCTCAGGAATGTGAGTACTTTACGCCTCTGACAGCACAGATATTTAGCGGAAACATCAGTCAGGACAAGTCTGCTGGACGCTATTCCATCGTGGATGTAATCAATGTCAAGGCTGATTGCGTCGATGATGTCAAGTCACAGTTGGCAGGCAGCTTTGACGTGAAGAGCATGAACGGTGCGCTTGCAGACAACCTCTCCGACAATTTCAATTATATCGGTTGGGCTTGTTCCATCATTGTGTTCCTCTTCCTGTGGTTCTCCTTCGGACGCATAGAACTTGCCATACTCTCGTTCCTGCCTATGGCTGTGAGCTGGGTTTGGATTCTTGGCATAATGACGTTGTGCGGCATTAAGTTCAACATCGTGAATGTCATCCTCGCAACATTCATCTTTGGTCAGGGCGATGACTACACCATCTTCATGACTGAGGGTTGCCAGTATGAGTATGCACATCGCAAGCCTATGCTTGCAACATACAAGAGTAGCATACTTCAGTCTGCAGTGATAATGTTCCTTGGCATTGGTACACTCATTGTGGCTAAGCACCCTGCATTATCAGCACTTGCCGAGATTACGATAATTGGTATGTTCAGCGTGGTACTAATGGCCTACCTCATACCGCCACTTCTGTTCAAGTGGCTTGTCATGAAAGACGGACAGTATCGTAAACATCCTTTGACTCTCATGTCAATGCTTGGCTTGAGACATAGGAAAGAGGATGGTAGCATGGATTATTATACAAGTCTTGTACGTGACCGTTACCTCTACAAGGGTCGTGAGATTACCACTGCTGTTAATCGCAGCCTTGGGAACCGTGACATGTACTCATGGATTCAGGCAGAGACACCGAGCAAAGTGGTTGTTATACGTAATGCAGGATATGGCGAGTTGGCACTTCTGTATGCCCTCTCCCATCCTAACACTGAAGTCGTGGCTGTGGAGGCTGATGCCGAGCAACTGGAAATAGGACGCATAAGCGCTATGGACATCATAGGAAACCTTACGTTCCAGACGAGCGTCAGCGAGACATACGATGCAACAATATATGATTTGAAAAAATAACAGACAAATATATGAGACAAAGAATTATTGATTTATTGTCAGACAACCTTCCAATGGTTAACTTGGAATCTGACTTCCTTTTCAGCGAACTTGATTCCCTTGGAGTGACTACAATTCTCATGGTTCTCTCCGAGGAATACGGTATTCATCTCGATTCAAAGGATGCAACCCCTAAGAATCTAAAAAACATTGACAATATTGTGAAGTTAGTTGAGACTAAACTAGCTGAAAAATAATGCATATATGAAGACCATTGAGGATTATCTAAAACATAATGCGACCCACTTCCCAGATAAGGTGGCGGTAATGTGTCATGGAACAGAGACATCGTACTCAGAACTCTACGATCAAGTATGTAAAATGGCAGAACAACTAAGAAGCCAAACAAGCTATCGTCCAGGTTCTTGCAGGATTATTGTCAATAGTCAGGACTTGGACTTCCTTGTTAGATATTTCGCCTTGCACCTTGCTGGATATGTAGTCGTTCCCATAGAGAAGGACAGCCCTGAATCTCGTATTACGGAGATAGAGAAGACAATCTCTGGTGAGTCTTTCGATGAGTCGATAGCTGATATCCTCTTCACCACAGGCACTACCGGCAATTCAAAGGGTGTTATCATAAGCCACTCAGTCATCCTTGCCAATGCAGAGAACCTCGTTGATGCACAGGGGTTCACTCATGACGTGAAGTTTGTAATCAATGGTCCACTTAATCATATAGGTAGCCTGTCAAAGATATATCCAACCATGATGGTTGGAGGTACGCTTGTTATAATTGACGGAATGAAGAACATTAACGACTTCTTCGATGCTTTTGATTATTGTGGCTCATGTATTGGTACATTCCTCGTTCCTGCAAGTATAAGAATGCTCATTCAATTTTCCAAGGACCGCCTTGCGGAATATGCAGACAAGATTGACTTTATAGAGACAGGCGCAGCTCCTATGGCTGAATCCGACATGAAACTGCTGTGCGAGATACTTCCTCATTCAAGGTTGTTCAATACGTATGCATCCACGGAAACAGGCATCATCGCCACGCACAACTTCAACTCCTCCCTATGCGTAGCTGGCTGTCTCGGCAAGGCGATGAAGAATTCCAAGTTCTTTATTACAGAAGAAGGAACCGTCGCTTGTTCAGGAAAGACCATCATGACAGGTTACGTTGGCGACCCAACAAAGACGGCGGAAATTCTGAAAGACGGCATTATCTATACAGCTGATTTCGCCAATATAGACGAGGAAGGTCGCCTTCATCTCATGGGACGAAAGGATGACGTCATAAATATCGGAGGCTTCAAGGTTGCACCTACAGAGGTGGAAAACATTGCACTCTCCCACCCTTCCGTAAAGGACTGCATCTGTATCACAGGCAAACACCCAGTAATAGGTACTGTCCTCAAGCTCCTCGTAGTAACAAAGGATGGAACGAAACTTGACAAACATTCATTAGCATTGTACATTCAGTCACAAGTGGAACGATACAAGGTACCTTTGCTTTACGAGCAGGTTGAAAAAATACAACGAACATTTAATGGCAAACTTGACAGAAAGTTTTATAAAACATATAGCGACCATAAAGGAAATAAATAGCATGACAGAGGTCTGTAAAGAGAAAAAATTAATGTAAAACAGCAATAAATGTAGAATTTTCATTTGTTTTTATAAAGTAAAGTTATATATTTGCACGTATAAAAATGACATGAGCCTTCCAAATATTGCATATGAAACTTAGAACTACACTGAAAATCATCTCGTTCGCACTTCTCGTATCGAGCACAATGATTGTACTGCGTTATCCTATGTCGAAACTAATGTCTGGGAATGGCACGGACGGATACATAATCTCCATTATATATGAGGCATTCAACTCTACGGAGGTGAAAGTGGCAGAATTAGGTATGTACCTATTATTTGCTTTCCACATGCATATACTCGATTTCAAGTTCCCTGATGCTAAGTTCGGTAGGTTCTTTCGCTATGACATGGTGGTAGCTCTCGTCAATTATTTCGTGATAACAAATGAGTATGAAAATGTTACTATAGGATATCTTGCCAAGGTGCTTGTAGAGTTAGCCTCATGTGCCACAACTTTCATGTGTGGATGGTCTTTGAGCAAGACTCTCAAGAGTCATGCAATGAACACCGTCGGTTTCAGTTATCTCGTATTGTCATTGCGTCACATCATTTATCTTGCCATCCTCGGCATTCAATTTTACATCCTCATGGACGGCCCAAAGAGCGTTGGACAGTTCCTCACTCCTACGTGGACACTCTTACAATGGTGCCTACTCATGCCAATACTGCTATTCTCGCGCATCATGTTGTTCCGAGGCACGATAATGCAGAAAGTACACAAACATCACAAGAATAATTCTTTTGATATTTGAACTTCGCATACAAAGAAGCAATACAAAATCTCTGATTATGGTGTTTTTGCCTCTAAAATAGCTTGATGTGCAAGAATTTCACAACAGAAATATACAGAATATGATATCGGAAGCACTATATTTCATACCATGTGTGGTATGCCTATTGTGGTCGATGATGCTTCTCCTGAAAAAAAGGAACAGACCACAAAACTATCTATTGCTCGTATTAGCAATAGGTACGGTTTACTATGCATCTTATGCCTTCTCTATATCTCCAACTTCAAATTATCTACAAGCAGCTTACCTTAATGCCCTGAGCGAGTTTATCGTTCCAGCCTGGCTGGTATGCCATCTGCTTTATCTTGAGTCGCACCTCAGAGCACCATTACTGAATAGCGTGGTTCGTTTCATACTGTTCATACTTCCGTGTGTTCATAGTGGAATAATGGGCGTGGTGTATTATTTGATTGATTTCAAGTCTATCGCAGCATTCATGCAAGCGCATGACGAGATGATTGCCAAAGGACAGGATTTCTTTGCTAACCCTCCTACAGGATTTGAGGATGAAGTATATGAATTGTATTATGTAACTGCAGAGAAACAATTTCATTTCATCTGTCTCACCCTATGTCTTTGTACGTTAATCATGGGTTGCGTGGTCATATACAGACAAGGCTTTAAGCCATTTTCTGTTATACAATTCCTAATGGGCAAAGGTTCAACAACCATAGGTATATTGACGAGCATCCTGCTCTCATCAGTTATTTTGCTTCAATGTCCGCTCATGATTTTGGGACGTTCACACATCACAACCTCTCCTGCACTCGGATTGACACTTACCTTACTTGAATCCGCCTGCATTTTTGCCATGGCATATGTAGAGTATATGAGTCGCACAAAGGACATAACTCTGAACAGTCTGTCGAATATGGCAAATAATTCTGAGACTCCATTTCCTGAAGACAATGACGGATGTATGCGTAACATTGAGATAAATGATGATGAAGCAAAAGAGATTTCCATCCTCAGCGAAAAGATAAAGAGTCTTGTTTCACGTGTGGAGTACGCATTTGAAGTAGAGAAGGTTTATCACAATCCAAATCTTACGCTACATTCGCTTGCAGACAAACTCAATACCAATAGGACCACTCTTACCACCATACTGAAATATAGGTACAAGATGACATTCAAGGAGTATCTTGTTCACTGCCGAATAGAGAAGGCAAAGGCATACATGCTAAGCCACCCAGATGAGGTTATGGAAACCGTGGCAGACGAATGCGGATTTGGATGTTCATCCAACTTCTCCCACAAGTTCAAGGACGAAGTGGGCGAAAGCCCAAAAGCGTGGTTGCATGCAAGACTTGCAGAGAGACGATCAAACAATGAGGATAAACCTTGTGAGACAAATTAAATTACACTATTATACCCATTCACGCAAAAAAATACTTAGGTATGTTTGAAGCAATCAGTTATACTCTTCCTTTCATAGTGTGTTTGCTATGGTTATTTATATACTTGTTCCGAAAGAAGAATAGCTCGCAGAAGTTCTATTTAGCCATACTTGCTGTGGCTGTAGTGTACTTCTACACCTATGCCCTGTACATATCCCCTAACACGGATTATAAGCTAATGGTTCGTCTTGATGTATTTTGCCAGCCTTTGGCCTTGGTACTTCTGACCCTTGTTCTTCTGTATGTGGAAAGTCATTTGGAACGACCTGTCATACCGACATTCATAAAGACAATATTCTGCCTTGTTCCAATACTGCACTTGGGATTTGTGTCATTCATCTATTATCTACTTTCGTTTGACGGAGCAGCCATGCTCACGGAAGCATACGATAAGGCTGTATCTGTAGGTGTGAAAGACCCATTCGAGATTATGCCAGATGTCCTTACGGGTCGGATTCAGAGACTGTATATGTTCTTCGACATCGTTATTTTCTCAGGCATATGCGCCTTTTATTCAATATGTATCATGGCGATGTGCGTATATTCGTCTATCGTCAATAGGGATACCATCAAGGTAATTCCTCGTTTCTTCACCAATTCCGACTTCTCTGGAATGGTTCATCTTGTCAACTTCTCCATCATTATGGTGTTATTGTCTGTTGGACCGCTTATTGCCATGGGGCGATCTTACATATTCAACAACCCAACGCTCGGATTATGTATGTCCTTAGCGCTCTCGTTCTTCATCTTCTTGGCTTCTTATGTGGAGTTTGTAGGTGACGGATTCTTCCGTAAGGATGACATCAAGCAACATATTGGTGTAATATCTGAAGAAGTAAATGCAGGAGACACGCAAGAGCCGAATGGCACGGATAAGTTAGCGCAAGGAGTATTGCCAGATTTTGGTAAAACATCGCTGTCTGCTGTACAGGGGCAAGAATCAGTCGCATTCAACGAGAACATCGACCGTACGTTCATTCATAGCATGGAGGTCGATAGGATATATACCGACTCCTCCCTTACGATAGACAGCCTTGCAAAGAAACTAAGGACGAACCGTTCCACACTCTCGGCACTTATCAACAAGAAATACGGTATGACATTCAAGACCATGCTTGCCTCCTATCGCATAGCCTTTGCCAAACAATATATGCTTGACAATCCTAATGCCTCTGTGGATGACGTGGCTGAGGTAAGTGGTTTTGGCGATAGGTCAACCTTCTTCCATAAGTTCAAGGAAGTGACAGGTATGTCACCAAAAGTATGGCTGACGAAACAGTAGTTTTATATAATGAGTGATTAATTTCTCATTTCTAACAAGTCAAGCATGAGTAAACAAGTATCATTTATATACATGCTGTTGGGAGTGATATTCACCACCAGCATTGTTGCTGCAAATATTCTTGAAACAAAGATTGTGGCTATCGGCATATTTACCATCACCGGCGGCCTCTTCTGTTTTCCGATTTCCTATATTATAGGTGACGTGGTGACAGAAGTGTATGGTTACAAGGCTATGATGCGCCTTGTATTTCTGGGTATATTGATGAACCTACTTGCTGTATTACTGGGCAATCTTGTGGCTGCACTCCCATCACCTGAATTCTGGGAAGGAGAGGAAGGTTTCAACTTCGTCTTTGGATTTGCCCCTCGCATTACAGTTGCATCATTCATAGCTTTTGCCATAGGCTCATACGTCAATTCAAAGGTCATGGACGTGATGCACAAAAAGTACAAGGAACGTCGCTTCTGTTTCCGTGCAATAGCAAGTACAATCGTAGGAGAAGGTGCGGATTCATTCGTATTCTTTCCACTTGCCTTCCTAGGTCAGATTCCGATGTTGGAACTACTCAATATCATTTTCCTTCAGATAGTTCTCAAGACTTGTTATGAGATAATCATACTTCCTATTACCATCTGTATCGTGGCATGGGTTAAACGTAAGGAAGGACAGAATGAGCAACCAAAGTCTAAGAATAAGCGTATAGCCCTTGTCCTTGCAGATGGAGGAGCAAAAGGATATGCCCACATAGGTGCTATCAAGGCTCTGGTAGAACAGGGATTTGAAATACATTCCGTGGCAGGAACATCGATGGGGGCTCTCGTTGGCGGTCTTTATGCTGCAGGAAAACTGGATGAGGGATATGAGTATTTGAAGTCAATCAACAAAAGGAAGTTGTTCAGCCTTTCAGACATACGTCACATAGGGCTTGACGGAATTATGGGAGGCGAGGATGTATATGAAGTATTAAAAGATATAATCGGAGATGTACGTATAGAAGACCTAAAGGTTAATTATTGTGCCATAGCAACCGATATTGATACGGGAGAGGAAAAAGTTTTTCGTAAAGGTAGGCTCATTGATGCCATACGAGCATCTATTTCCATCCCAGGAGTGTTTCGCCCATATACAATAAACAATAGACGTTATGTGGATGGTGCAATGACCAATGGATTACCAATAAACCGTGTCTGCCGTGAGAACGGAGATATGGTTGTGGCAATCAATCTTGACACATACGTAAGTTCTGAATCAAACACTTTCACTAAACTCTTAAAACACGGAGGCAGTGGTATTATCCCATCAATAGAGGAATTACGCAAGAGTCGCCATTTTGGTTTTCTTGCACGATTATATGATATCTTGACAGGCGAGAATGTGTTCAACATAATTACCAACTCATTCTTCATCTCCATTAATCAAAACAAACGATTGATGGCAGAACTGACCAAGCCTGATATATACATAAATATCGACCTCAAGGGCTACGACACACACAATTTCAACAGTGCCGAAGCCATTTGTAACCTCGGTTACGAACAAGTGAAACAAAGACTTAATGAAGGAAATGATTGAAAATACAAAGTCCTATGCATAAGTGACATATTGTTATAAATACTCAAACACAAGTTACATAAACGAACTTATGACAAGGTTTTTGGCTCTATTTCCATAATAGAACAAAAAAAAATGTGTGCGGACACACTTTTTTCAAGATTTATTTGGTCAAAATGACTAAATATGTTTATCTTTGCATCGTACAACTAAAATTTCCTATAATCAAGTTAGGTGAATTGGTATTATAAATTTTTTAAAAGGTAAAAAATTATGTTACAGGCTAAAGCAGGAAACATTGCAGGAATCATCTGGAAAGCTCTTTCAGCAGCTGAAGGACCACAGACATTCAAACAGATTAAGAAGACGACAAAGTTGACAGAGAAGGATTTCATCCTTGGTCTTGGATGGCTTCTCCGCGAGGACAAACTTAACGCATCAGAGACTGGTGACGAAAAGGATCCATACGCTTATTCTATCAAGTAAGTCGCCCCGAAAACTAAAAACAAAAAGGTCAGGAAAGCTATTCCTGACCTTTTGTTTTATGCTGTTATCATTTTTTTTTGTACCTTTGTGCCAAAATATTTTTATATGAAGAATATCAGGAACTTTTGTATCATAGCTCACATCGACCACGGAAAGAGTACACTTGCCGACAGGTTGCTGGAGAAGACAAATACGATAAAGATTACTCAGGGACAGATGCTTGACGACATGGATCTGGAGCAGGAGCGTGGTATCACTATCAAGAGTCATGCCATCCAGATGGAGTACAAGTATCAGACAAATGCTGAGAATCCTCATGAGAAGGCGGCTGAGTACGAGGGACAGAACTTTGTGCTCAACCTTATTGATACTCCGGGACACGTCGATTTTTCATACGAGGTGTCACGTAGTATTGCCGCTTGTGAGGGAGCACTTCTTGTGGTTGATGCCACTCAGGGTGTACAGGCTCAGACAATCTCCAACCTCTATATGGCTATTGACCATAATCTTGAGATTATTCCTGTAATCAACAAGATAGACATGCCAAACGCCATGCCTGAAGAGGTGGCAGACGAGATTGTTGACCTTATTGGTTGTGACCTCGACGACATCATCTACGCTTCAGGTAAGACGGGTGAGGGAGTTGAGGACATCCTTCGTGCCGTGGTTGAGCGTGTGCCACATCCTGTGGGTGATGAGGATGCTCCACTTCAGGCACTTATCTTCGACTCTGTCTTTAACTCATATCGTGGTATCATCGCATACTTCAAGATTGTGAATGGTGTGATGCGTCCAGGAGAGAAGGTGCGTTTCTTCAATACAAAGAAGGAGTACCTGAGCGAGGAGATTGGTTCGCTCAAGATGGACATGGTGCCAAAGAAGGAACTCCGTACGGGTGACGTGGGTTACATCGTGACAGGTATCAAGAATGCCACCGAGGTAAAGGTGGGCGATACAATCACGACTGTTGCCAATCCTACCCAGGAAGCCATCAAGGGATTCCAAGAGGTTAAGCCAATGGTCTTTGCGGGTATCTACCCAATAGAGACAGAGGACTACGAGAACCTTCGTACCTCACTTGAGAAACTCCAGTTGAATGATGCCTCACTCACGTTCATGCACGAGAGTTCAGCAGCCCTCGGATTTGGTTTCCGTTGTGGATTCCTCGGACTTCTCCACATGGAGATTGTGCAGGAACGTCTTGACCGTGAGTTCAATATGGATGTCATCACGACTGTGCCTAACGTAAGCTACATGGTGTATGACAAGCATGGCGACTGCGAAGAGGTTCACAACCCAAGCGGAATGCCTGACCCAACACTCATCGACCATGTAGAGGAACCATATATACGTGCTACGGTCATCACGACAGCCACATATATCGGTCCTATCATGACGCTTTGTCTTGGCAAGCGTGGTGAACTCATCAAGCAGGACTTTATCGCTGGAAATCGTGTGGAGATTCAGTTCCTCATGCCACTTGGCGAGATTGTCATCGACTTCTACGACAAGCTCAAGTCCATATCACGTGGATATGCTTCTTTCGACTATGCTCCAGCAGGATTCCGTGAGAGCAAGCTCGTGAAACTTGATATCCTCCTTAATGGAGAGCCTGTGGATGCTCTTTCTACGCTTACGCACGTGGATAATGCCGTGAACCTCGGTCGTCGTATGTGTGAGCGTCTCAAGGACCTCCTCCCACGTCAGCAGTTTGATATTGCTATTCAGGCAGCTATTGGAGGTAAGATTGTGGCACGTGAGACTGTCAAGCAGGTGCGTAAGGATGTGCTTGCAAAGTGTTATGGCGGTGACGTAAGCCGTAAGCGTAAACTCCTCGAAAAGCAGAAGCGAGGAAAGAAGCGTATGAAGCAAATCGGTAATGTTTCTATACCTCAAAAAGCCTTCCTTGCGGTACTCAAACTTGACGACGATTGATGCACGTTATGCTAAAAAATCGTACAAATTGACGAATATTTATAGTTGTGATTTTAGCAATTAAGCAAAATAATAGGGAATCTCCTAAAGCCAAATGGCTTTAGGAGATTCTTTTATTTATCATATCGTATTTAAGGAGATTAGTTTCACAAGTAGTATCCCGTCTAAAGGTGCTAAAAAGGTTTAAAAACGTCCTCTAATGTTAAATATTTTTGGTTAAATGGGCAGAATGTCGTACCTTTGCACCGTGCTTAAGAGAAAGGCACTTAATGTTCATACCACCAAGTTGAACAGCAGTAAGGCGTTACTGTTTAGCGGCAGGTTCGGACGATTGCAAGTCGATAGTCGGGACATGTCCAGAGATAGATAAGCATCTGGCATTTTTTGGTGAAAAGATGGAAACTACTCCTTTATGTTAAGCCAGATGAGTACTAACTAAAATTGTAAAGTATGATTAAAAGAAATTTCGTTTTATTACTAATGGTAATTGTAAGTCTTGGTGCATCGGCACAGGATATAAACCTTGACAAGAAATGGGGAGCCGTTGTAGAGGCTATTGCACAGGTTGAGAGTGAAGGACGTCCTGAACTCGTATCAAAGAATGGGCTTTACGTTGGCTATCTCCAAATTTCAAAGGTTCTTGTGCGTCAGGTAAATCAGATTTTAGGCACTAAAGCCTATACTTACAACGACCGTTATGATAAACAAAAATCCATAGAGATGTTTATCATTTTTCAGGAACACTACAACAAGGAGGGCAATATGGAAATGGCAATCCGTCTTTGGTGCTCAGGCGACCTAAGATGTATGACACGTAAGAGAGCCTCCGATGGTTACTACAGACGAGTAATGCGTAAGTACACTGAGATGGCACATCGATAATCATAACACAAGCAAAGGCGAAGGATTCCCCTTCGCCTTTGTTGTTTTTATTTCAGCGTCTGGACATACACAAAAAAAGACAATTGTCAATAAAACGGCCTATAAGAACAATAAAAACAAAAAAATTTCGACCTGTACGGTTGTAGTTTTGCACAAAGGTGCATATTAAAAAAACAGTCAAGAAACAGAACAAAAACAAGAAAAAACATGTTTTTTTTGATTTTATTTGGTTTTTACCATGTTTTTTTAACTGGCCGCACTGCGG
>JAGCWG010000208.1 GCA_017961965.1 Bacteroidaceae bacterium
TCCTTTTGGAGCAGCTTCGGCTGACGATGATAACCTTCGCATTGGCAAGGCTAAGCTTGTTGTCAACAACAGTAATGCAGCAACGAACCTCGGTATTACTCTCACCGATACGGCAACTATCAGCAACACCTCTGGTACAGTGGCTCTGAAGGGAATAATACAAGGTAACGGCGTGTTGCGCAAGAGTGGTGCTGGACAGCTTAACATCACATACGCCGGAACGAACCTGTGGTCTGCAACGATATTACAGGCAGGTACGCTTGCCATGGGAGCATGGAACACTACTTTCGGCAAGGCGACAAGTCCTATACATGTTACTGGCAATAGTGCTATTGTGATGTTTGACAACAATTCATCAAGTGCTGTGCCAAGCGTACAGAACGCCATCACTATTGATGCAGGAAAGACACTCACCTTCAACGCTGGTAGCCGATGCACGGTGAAGGGCTCACTCCTTGGTGATGGTACGTACAAGATTAGCTTCCCTTATGTCCGTGGTGACGTATATACAAACTGTTCAAAGTTTGAGGGTACATACGAGGTCGCATCCGGTCAGTGGCGTTTGCGTCAGGCTATTGACCTCTCAAAGGCAACCGTGAAGCTTGGTGCTGGCGTGTATGCTGCAGGCTATAGCTCAGACAAGAACGAAGGTACCTTTACTCACAAGATTGGTGCTTTGTCATCAACGGCAACGGACTGTACGCTCTCTACTGGTACATGGAACGTGGGCTATCTCGGTACTGATGCAACGTATGCAGGTGTGTTCAACGGTTCGGCTGTCATGAACAAGTATGGTGATGGCAGACTCACTCTCACTGGTGCAAGTGCTGGTACGCTCAATATCTACCAAGGAACGGTCGAGGCTAAGAATACTGCTGCTCCGATAACGACAGGAACAATAAGCGTACGCTCTGGCGGTACTCTCGAGGGTACAGGTCAGGTGCAGAGCGTGACTGTTGCAAGTGGTGGTACACTCGGTGCAGGTCGTGGCACATCCCTTATGGTCGGAACACTTACCGTCAAGGGTAGTCTTACGATGAGTGCAGGTGCAATCCTCCGTCTCCGTACACGTTCATCTTCAGTCACGACAACGTCTGATGCCTTCAAGGTGGCAGGCAGTGTTAAGCTCACTTCGCCACGTATTGTCATCAGTGCTATTGATGCTGAGCAGACCTATGCCGACGATGCAGAACTGTCGGTGTTCACAGGCACTGGTAGTGTGAGCATCTCGGGAGATGTGACAATTGAGCCATCAGTACCAAAGGCTGGCTATAAGTGGGACATCAGTACGCTCACTACCGATGGCAAGATTCGTGTGGTCGCTGACCCAACTGCAATAGATGACGTACATGTTGACGGCACAAAGAATGTGAATGGAATATATGACCTCTCTGGCAGACCTGTTGTCAATACCGTTCGTCACGGAGTATATATCGTGAACGGAAGGAAAGAGAAAAGGTTCTAACAGACACAGCTATTAATGATTTTTTAATGAGTAGAAACCTTTTTGTATCATTTGGATTTTGTTTGTTCAGCTGTGCAGTCAGTATCACTGCACAGCCACAAACAAAGTACAACTTCAACGGCAACTGGCAGATTCACTATCCACGGCAGTGCGTCAATCATCATGGCACGGTGGAGACGGTGACGCTTCCTCGTGCATGGAATGAGGATTATGCCTTTCGTGTGGGTATTGCAAGCCTGCCTGATGATACGTGTCGCTACGTAAAGTCGTTTTGTGTTCCTCGTGAGTGGGAGGGTAGGCGCGTGTTCATCGAGTTTGAAGGCGCACGTCAGTCTGCCGAGGTATGGCTCAATGGCAAGTATGTGGGGGTGCACCAGAATGGTGTCATGGCTTTTGGCTTTGACCTCACTCCATATATTGTCTATGACGGGGACAATCGTCTTGAAGTCCTTACTGACAACGATTGGGCTTATCGCGAGAGGGGTGTCAGCACCGA
>JAGCWG010000209.1 GCA_017961965.1 Bacteroidaceae bacterium
ACGACTTGAACAATTCCCTGTAAGGGTGGAATATCTCTCACGTGCAAGAAGTACGGCAGCAACAAAGAAAGTACTCAAGGAACTTGAAGAGGGTAAGGTTGATATAATCGTCGGAACGCATAAGCTGATAAGTGACCAAGTGAAATTCAAGGACCTTGGTCTTTTGATTATAGACGAGGAACAGAAGTTCGGAGTGGCTGTAAAGGAGAAGTTGCGCCAGAAGAAGGTGAATATAGACACCCTCACCATGACGGCAACACCTATACCGCGCACTCTCCAGTTCTCGCTTATGGGAGCGCGTGACCTGTCAAGTATACAGACACCTCCGCCTAACCGTTATCCGATACAGACGGAGATTGCTGTATTCAGTCCTGAGGTCATAGCCGATGCCATCAACTTTGAGATGAGCCGTAACGGTCAGGTTTTCATAGTCAATAATGACATCAAGAACCTGCCTATGCTTGAGAATCTTATTCATGAGCACGTACCTGATGCGAGGGTGTGCGTTGGACATGGCAAGATGAACCCTTCAGAGTTGGAGCAGATTGTGTTCGACTTCATGAACTACGACTATGACGTGATGCTCTCCACCACGATCGTGGAGAGTGGTATTGACGTGCCAAATGCCAATACCATAATAATCAATTCGGCACATAAGTACGGCCTGTCCGACTTGCATCAGATGCGAGGACGAGTGGGACGTGGCAATCGTAAGGCTTTCTGCTATTTGCTTGCTCCTCCTATGGCGTTCCTGAGTGAAGATGCACGTAGGCGATTACAGGCAATCGAGAATTTCTCCGACCTTGGTTCGGGCATTCATATTGCCATGCAGGACCTTGACATTCGTGGAGCTGGTAATATGCTTGGTGCAGAACAGAGTGGCTTTATTGCAGACCTTGGTTATGAGACTTATCAGAAGGTACTCAACGAGGCTGTAGCCGAATTGCGTGAGACGGAATTTGCCGACCTCTTTGCCCAACAGCAGAAGGCAGATACTGGTGTGGTTAAGGGTGATAACTTTGTGGAAGAGACTGTGATAGACAGCGATGTGCCTGCTTTCCTGCCAGAGGAATACGTGCCTGTGAGTGGCGAACGAATGGCACTCTATCGCGAGCTTGATGCCATGACTCAGCAGAGCCAGATAGATGCTTTCAGAACAAGGCTTGTTGACCGCTTCGGAAAGATACCTGATGTCGGCGAAGAGCTTCTTCAGGTCATTCCTGTCAAATGGTTTGCCAAGAGACTGGGACTTGAAAAGGTGCTCATGAAGAATGGCAAGATGATGCTCTATATGTACTCTGACCGTGAGAGCGTGTATTATCAGAGTGAGGCATTCAGCAAGATTGTGGCATACGGTACTCAGAATGCAAGAAGATGCAGATTCCGTGAGACAGAAAAACTTGCAATTGTGGTGGATGATGTACGTTCCTTCCACGACGCAGCAGCCGTATTGGAACAAATTGACGGTCAAAATGTGAAATAATCTTTGATTATTAGTCGCACATTTGCACAAAAATAGTATCTTTGCATTTAAAGATAAAAACGAAGAAAGATAAATGAACTCAAGTGACAGTATAGTAATCATTCCTACGTACAACGAAAAGGAAAACGTAGAGAAGATAATCAGGGCGGTCTTTGCCCTCGAAAAGTGTTTCCATATACTCATCATAGATGATGGTTCGCCTGATGGAACGGCAAGCATCGTGAAGGGACTTATGGCAAACGAATTCTCTGACAGACTCTTCCTCGTAGAGCGTACTGGCAAACTCGGACTTGGTACAGCATATATTGCTGGATTCAAGTGGGGACTTGCCCATGGATATGAATACATTTTCGAGATGGATGCCGACTTCTCTCATGCACCATCTGACCTTCCTCGTCTCTATTCAGCTTGTGCAGACGAAGGTTATGACCTTGCAATCGGTTCACGCTACATCACAGGCGTGAATGTTGTCAACTGGCCAATAGGTCGAGTACTCATGTCATACTTCGCCAGCAAGTATGTACGATTCGTTACGGGATTTCAGGTACACGACACAACAGCAGGGTTCAAGTGCTACCGTCGTAGGGTTCTTGAGACTATTGAACTTGACAAGGTTCGTTTCAAGGGCTATGCTTTCCAGATAGAGATGAAATATACGACATTCAAGTGTGGCTTCAAGATTAAGGAAGTTCCTGTTATCTTCGTTAATCGTGTGGAAGGAACAAGCAAGATGTCGGGAGGAATATTCGGAGAGGCATTCTTTGGCGTTATTCGTCTCCGTCTTGATGGCTGGTTTAAGAAATATCCAAAGGCAAAATAACGAGAATAGACAAATAGCATGAAAACTATTATCAGAAATGCGACGATTGTTAATGACGGACGCAAATTCATAGGATCTGTGGTCATCGAAGATGCGATGATTGTGCAGGTCATAGAAGGGGGAGATGATTCGACCCAGCCGTACGACAACGAGATTGATGCAACCGGACTTTACTTGTTCCCTGGTGTCATAGATGACCACGTTCATTTCCGTGAACCGGGACTTACACATAAGGCAGACATTGCCAGCGAGAGCCGTACGGCAGCCGCTGGTGGTGTCACTTCGTATATGGAGATGCCGAATACAGTACCTCAGACAACTACTCTTGAATTGCTTGAGCAGAAATTTGAATTGGGTAAGAACAACAGTCGTGTGAATTATTCGTTCTATTTTGGAGCGACAAATGATAACACAGACCTTCTTCCTCAACTCGACCCTCATAGGGTTCCGGGTGTGAAGGTGTTTATGGGTAGCAGTACAGGCAATATGCTTGTGGATAGCGAGGATGCTTTGCACAAGTTGTTTGAGACTTCGCCTTTGCTCATCATGGCACACTGTGAGGATACGAAGATAATCAACCAGAATATTGAGGAATTCAAGAAGAAGTATAAGGGACAGACAGACTTCCCAGTGAGATACCACTCACGTATAAGAAGCGTTGAGGCTTGTTTCAAGTCAACATCGCTTGCCGTCAAGCTTGCGCAGGAAACAGGTGCTCGTCTTCATGTGGCTCACGTGTCTTCTGCTCGTGAACTTACCTTGTTTGAGAACAAACCTCTCGACCAGAAGAAGATTACGGCTGAGGCTGTCATAGCTCACCTCATGTTCTCTTCTGAGGACTATGACAAGATGGGAACACGCATCAAGTGTAATCCGTCAATCAAGACTCCTGAAGACCAGTTGGCACTTCGTGAGGCGTTGACAAATGGTCTTATTGACGTTGTGGCTACTGACCATGCTCCTCATCTCCTTTCCGAGAAAGAAGGCGGTGCACTCAAGGCTATGTCTGGAATGCCGATGGTACAGTTCTCGCTTGTGTCTATGCTCGAACTCGTGGAAGAGGGCGTGTTGCCAATAGAGCGTGTGCCTTTGCTCATGAGTCATAATCCAGCCTTGCTGTTCGGTATTGACCGTCGTGGATTCATCCGTGAAGGTTATTATGCAGACCTCGTATTGGTAAATCCAAATGCAAACTGGCAAGTGGGCGAAGGACGCTACTACACCAAGTGTGGCTGGACACCAATGGACGAACGTATCTTTAAGTGGAGAGTCGTTCGTACCATCGTGAATGGTAAGACAGCATACTGTGACGGTATTGTCATAGATGGCGTTCGTGGTAAGGAACTTGTCTTCAACTGATGCAACGCAGATATCAGATAAATACATTGGTGCCGTACATCAACTGGCCGTACTTCTTCTACGCTTGGAAGGTAAAGGAGGACAGCAACGAAGGTAAGGCTCTCAAGAAAGATGCGTTGGCTATGCTCAACCGTCTTGACAGGCACTTCCGCATCTCGGCTACCGTGCAGTTGTTTTGGTGCAACTCTGATGGGGACGACATCGTATTGGTACATCCAAGTGATTGCCCTTGCCCTTCGTGCAAGGCTAATCCCGTTGTGATAAAGCGTCTGCCTATGTTGCGACAGCAGAAGCCTGGACAGAATGGCTACTGTATGTGCCTTAGCGACTTCATTCGCCCGAAGGGTACAGGCTTGCAGGACAAGATTGGCGTGTTTGCCGTTTCGGCAGATAAGGCCATGCCTGAGTTGTACGGAACGGACGACCCGTATAATCAGATGCTCGTACAGACACTTTCGGACAGGCTTGCTGAGGCT
>JAGCWG010000210.1 GCA_017961965.1 Bacteroidaceae bacterium
CGCATATATAGCAGTTTCGACTGTTACAAGGACTTTGCCAACGAGGCTCGCCGTCAGGCAAAACTTGCCTTCGACTGGGCTGTGGCTCACCCTGACATCTACTATCGTCAGAACGAGATGAACGCCAAGTTTGAGCCAAAGGTTAATACGGGTGCTTATGATGACCATAGTGTGAATGACGAGTTCCTGTGGGCTGCTGTGGAGATTCTCCTTACCGAGGTGACAAACTCCAACTTCGACATACAGAGATACCTTGATGTGGCTATGAACAAGATGCAAGATGCACGCTTCTCTCTTCCTACATGGGGTAACGTAGGCTCGCTTGCCATCTACTCTTATGTCGGAGCAGTAGAGAAGTATGGCGGTATGCTCAAGTATGGTGACGTATATGATTTTGCAAAGAACAGCATCATCAGCTATGCCGACAAGGCTCTTGAGGCTGTCCCAACGTCATGCTACAACACTCCAGGAGGCAACAGTCCGAGGGACTTCTTCTGGGGCTGCAACTCCGAGAGCTTTGCTGGTCAGGGCATCGCCTTGCTATATGCTTACCGTCTGACGGGCGACAAGAAGTATCTCACAGGAGCAATAGAGAATGCTGACTACCTGCTCGGCCGCAACGCAACAGGCTATTGCTATGTGACTGGTTTCGGCAACTACTCTCCTAAGAATCCGCATCATCGTCTTTCGGCTGCTGACAATGTAGCAGACCCTCTGCCTGGCTTCCTCGTGGGCGGTTCAAACCCAGGGCAGCAGGACAAGAAGGACGTGCAGGAGCCTTACAAGTCAAGCCAACCTGACGAGTCATACCTCGACAACATGGGCTCATACGCTTCCAACGAGATAGCCATCAACTGGAACGCTTCACTCGCCGCCCTCATCTGCTGGATAGAGGCTGAAGAGTAAGCCCCAGCCCTCCCAATAATGCAAAACCATAGACGAGCGTACAAATACCGAATTCGGCACTCACAAGTACAGACATCGGCATCCCGACATAGCAAAGGGCAAGATTGACAGCCACACGAAGCAGTCAATCTTGCCCTTTGTCGTATCTTTCACCTCCACGGTCTTGGTGGTATGACGATTAGGTAGTATCTTAGCACACGAATCCGAAAGGACAAGCAACGAAATCTAGATTTTGATTAAAACGAATTCTAGATTTGGTTCATAACGAAATCTAGATTTCGTTTGAACGAATACTAGTAATAGTTGCCTAAACAATCATAATAGAACAACCAAAACGTACTACTATTGAACCTCGCGACGTATAGGCAATCGCACATAAGCCATGATTAAATATAAAATACGCTTGAACAAAGAAGTTGAGAACGTAAACATGAGTGGCAAGAGTATCACGGTAAAGCAAGTCGTCAAGGCTTGCGATGAGAGTGCACTTGCAAAGGAGATAAGCCATCTCAACCCATTGATACCGGAGCAGGTAGCAAAGTCGGTGCTCGACAACTTCTGCGAGGCGGCTCTCAACCTCATGTCCATGGGCTTTGCCGTACACCTGAAGAACGGCAACGACGTGGCAATGCGCCTGTATCCCGATGTGCAAGTGGACGGCGGCAGCATCAACCTCCAGAAGGCGCAGGAGCATGACCCAGACATCACGGAGCTGACACTCGACAATGCCTCCGACCTCGTGCAGAAAGCAGGACTGACAGTCAGGGTGAAGGCCGTGTGCCAACCCAAGTTCTCAGAGCGTCTGCGCAAGCGTGGGCTGACCCTGCACAAGACGGAAGTGGTGGAAAGGTAGAGGCAATGACCCACCCCAGCCCTCCCCAAGGGGGAGGGTCCGTGTGTTTTAGTTATTTTTATTTTGTATTTCTCTCGCAAAAGCGTACCTTTGCACCAAATTTATAGGTAGTATATGAACGAAATAGACAGAAGACGAACATTTGCGATTATCTCGCACCCTGATGCCGGTAAGACTACATTGACAGAAAAGCTCCTGCTTTTCGGAGGACAGATACAAGTTGCCGGTGCCGTTAAATCAAACAAGATAAAGAAATCAGCCACTTCCGACTGGATGGAAATCGAGAAGCAGCGTGGTATCTCTGTCAGCACTTCCGTAATGGAGTTTGACTACACACCTGCTGGCAAGGAAGCACCATCCGGAGAAGCTGGACTCTATAAGGTAAACATCCTCGACACTCCTGGACACCAAGACTTTGCCGAGGACACATTCCGCACACTTACAGCCGTTGACTCTGCCATCATCGTCATTGATGGTGCTAAGGGTGTGGAGGCTCAGACACGTAAACTGATGACAGTTTGCCGTATGCGCAAGACTCCTGTCATCGTATTCATCAACAAGATGGACCGTGAGGGTAAGGACCCATTCGACCTCCTCGACGAGGTGGAGAACGAGCTTCAGATTAAGGTTCGTCCTCTCTCATGGCCAATCAACCAAGGCGCACGATTCAAGGGTGTATATAACATCTACGAGAATAACCTCAACCTCTTCACACCTAACAAGCAGGTGGTGACTGAGAAGGTGGAGGTAGATATCAACTCCAACGAACTCGACGAGCGTGTAGGTTCAGAGGATGCAGAGAAGCTTCGCGAAGACCTCGAGATGATTGACGGAGTATATGACACATTCGACGTACAGAAGTATCTCGATGCAGAGATTGCACCTGTGTTCTTCGGCTCAGCTCTCAACAACTTCGGTGTGCAGGAGCTTCTCGACTGTTTCGTTGAGATTGCTCCTAACCCACGTCCTACGACTGCAGAGGAACGCATCGTGAAGCCAGAGGAACCTAAGTTCACAGGATTCATCTTCAAGATAACAGCCAACATTGACCCTAACCACCGCAGTTGTACAGCCTTCTGCAAGGTATGTTCTGGTAAGTTCGTGCGCAACGCTCCTTACCTCCACGTGCGCAACGGCAAGACTGTCCGCTTCTCAAGCCCTACACAGTTCATGGCCCAGAAGAAGTCAACCATTGACGAGGCTTATCCTGGCGACATCGTAGGTCTTCCTGACAACGGAATATTCAAGATTGGTGACACTCTCACCGAGGGTGAGCAGCTTCATTTCAAGGGACTCCCATCATTCTCTCCAGAGATGTTCAAGTACATCGAGAATGCTGACCCAATGAAGACAAAGCAGTTGGAGAAGGGTATCAACCAGTTGATGGACGAGGGTGTTGCACAGTTGTTCGTCAACCAGTTTAATGGTCGCAAGATTATCGGTACGGTAGGACAGTTGCAGTTTGAGGTCATTCAGTACCGTCTTGAGAACGAGTATAACGCCAAGTGCCGTTGGGAACCAGTCAGCCTTTACAAGGCATGCTGGATAGAGAGCGAGGACGAGGCAGAGCTTGAAGCTTTCAAGAAGCGCAAGTACCAGTACATGGCAAAGGACAAGGACGGACGCGACGTCTTCCTCGCCGACTCAGGCTACGTTCTCTCAATGGCACAGCAAGACTTCGAGAAGATAAAGTTCCACTTCACAAGCGAGTTTTAGCCCCACCTTTCACCAAGCTCGGTGAAAGGCTCTATTAAGAACTAAAGAACTCAAAAACCTACAAACTTAAAAACTCACATCATGCTACAAGACGAAGTAAAGAAAGCAGTAGAAGTACTGAAGCAGGGAGGAGTGATACTCTACCCTACTGACACAATATGGGGAATAGGTTGTGATGCAACCAATCCCGAAGCAGTAAAGAAGGTTTACGAAATCAAGAGACGCTCTGACAGCAAGGCACTCATCTGTCTCGTTGACTCAGATGCACGCCTCACACGTTATGTACGCAACGTGGCAGACGTAACATGGAACATGATTGAACTTGCAGAGAAACCTCTCACGGTCATCTTTGACACTGCCACAGGACTTGCTCCTAACCTCCTCGCCGAGGATGGCAGCGTAGGCATACGCATCACAAAGGAAGAGTTCAGCAAGGAACTATGTTTCCGTTTTCAGAAGCCAATCGTCTCTACAAGTGCAAACATAAGCGGCGAACCAACCGCACAGACGTTTGATGCCATAAGCGACGAGATTAAGAATGCCGTGGATTATGTTGTGCGCTACAACCAGCGTTGCAAGGAAAAGCATAAGCCATCAAGCATCATCAAGATGAAGGCAAACGGAGAGTTTACAATCATACGTGAATGATTCTTTTCTCTTTACACTTTAATCTCGGAGTAAAGAAAAGTAAAAAGGAGTAAGAAGGAGTAAAAGGACGATAGTCTGTTGCTACTATTGGACGAACAATCATTCGTCTCTTTACTCCTCTTTACTCCCATTTACTCCTCTTTTACTCCTATTAAAAACAATAAAACAAACAGTGAGCAAACGTCATTTCCTAAACACCATACACGTCAGGAAGAAGGAGATAACCTTCCTCAATTTCGTTACTGAACGACTGAAGGCCAACAGGAGTCAGAAGCACATAATGTTGCTTCTGAGCTTTTTCGTAGGTATATGCACTGGACTCACAGCCATCGTGCTCAAGACTCTCATCGAGGAAATAAAGCACCTGCTCACGTCAGACTTCCTGCCACAGGATGTCAACTGGCTCTACCTCGTCTATCCTGCATTCGGTATTCTGGTGACGATGATGTTTGTCAAGTACATTGTACGGGGCGACATAAGTCATGGTGTTACGAAGATTCTCTACGCCATGTCAAGAGGACGCTCACGCATCAAGTCACATAACCGCTGGTCAAGCATCATAGCATCAGCCATAACCATCGGCTTCGGTGGTTCTGTCGGAGCCGAGGCACCTATCGTGCTTACCGGTTCGGCATGGGGTTCAGACTTCGGAAAGCGTTTCCACCTTCCACCAAGCAGTATCATGCTCCTTGTGGGATGTGGTGCAGCAGGAGCCGTGAGTGCCGTGTTCAAGGCACCTATCGCAGGACTCATGTTCGTGCTTGAAGTTCTGATGCTTGAACTTAACATGGGTTCGCTGTTGCCTCTCCTTGTAGCAAGTCTCACGTCCGTATGTATCTCATACGCATACTATGGCACAGCCCCTCAGTTCGACTTCAGCCTTTACAAGGGATTCACTATCGACATCGTACCAGGATGTATCATCCTCGGTATATGCTGCGGACTCGTATCGCTATACTTCACACGTGCCATGAACTGGTTCGAGGGTATCTTCGGCAAGCTGAGCAAGAAAAGATACAAGTTCTTGCTTGGTGCAACCGTTCTTGGTTCACTCATATTCTTCTTCCCTGCCATGTATGGTGAAGGTTACGATGTCATCAACCAGCTTATCAACGATGCTCCTGCGGGCGAGATAATGTCAGGTTCCCTATTCTATGGCAACGACAGCAACCTCCTCGTCTATCTTGGACTTGTACTCCTGCTGAAGGTGTTTGCCACTACCGCAACCAATGGTGGTGGTGGATGTGGTGGAACATTTGCACCAAGCCTCTTCCTTGGCTGTATCACAGGATTCATCTTTGCACACCTATGGGACGACAGCTTCGGCTTGCAACTGGGTGACAGCTTCTACCTTACCTCACGCAACTGCGGACTCTACGGTATGGCAGGACTCATGTCTGGAGTAATGCATGCCCCACTTACGGGTATCTTCCTTATTGCCGAACTGACAGGTGGCTACAAGCTCTTTGTTCCACTTATGATAGTTTCGTGCATAGCATACCTCACCATCGTGATTTTCGAGCCACATAGTATATATGCTTACCGACTTGCACGTAGGGGACAACTCCTCACTCACGACAAGGACAAGGCAATCCTCACGCTCCTCAGCCTCTCGTCACTCATAGAGAAGGACTATAAGAAGGCAGAGGCAGACATGGACCTCAGCAAGTTCACGATAGTCATTAGCAAGTCACATCGTAACATCTTCCCTGTGGTGGATAAGGACAACACGGTCCTCGGAGTCGTCTCACTCGACTCTGTACGCAACTACATGTTCCGTCCTGAGTTGTACCACAAATATACGGTAAGCATGTTCATGAAGGCTCCACCTGCACTTGTCAACATCAACGATGCTCTCGACCTCGTAACCAAGAAATTTGAGGAGACAAACGCATGGAACCTCCCTGTGGTTGACAAGAACAACAAGTACCTCGGCTTCATTTCACGCTCAGGAATGTTCCAGAGTTACCGAAAGACGCTCAGGGACTTCAGTCAGGAATAGTCCTTTCGACGTCCTTCACCGTCCTTGGCGAAAGCACCACAGAAAGCAAGCATTCCCTTTCGCCGTCCTTGGCGAAAGTCCAGTAATAACCACTCACGGCCATCTCCCCCTATCCGAATGGCTGCCCCCTTCGGGGGACGGGGGGCTTTATGAACAAACAGGATTTCAGAATAGTATATATGGGTACTCCCGACTTTGCTGTCGAGGGACTCAAGGCTCTCGTTGAGGGCGGATATAATATAGTAGGTGTTGTCACCATGCCCGACAAGCCTATGGGCAGACATCAGGACACTCTCCAGCCAAGTCCTGTAAAGGTATATGCACAGGAACATGGTCTCAAAATCATGCAGCCAGTCAAGCTGAAAGACCCAGAGTTTGTGGAGGAGTTACTTAGCCTACATGCCGACCTCCAGATTGTCGTGGCATTCCGTATGCTTCCAGAGATAGTATGGAGCATGCCTAAGTACGGCACATTCAACGCTCATGCCTCACTTCTTCCTAAGTACCGTGGAGCTGCTCCTATCAACTGGGCAGTCATAAATGGAGAGACAGAAACAGGTATCACCACATTCCTCCTGAAGCATGAGATTGACACCGGCGACATCATCGACCAGGTACGCATACCTATCGCTGACACAGACAACGTGGAGATTGTACACGACAAGCTCATGGAACTTAGTGGCAAGCTTGTGACCAAGACTGTTGACAGCATCATCGACGGAACATTCACAACAACTCCACAGGACGAATGGCTCAAGGATGGAGCAAAGGAAGACTCTTTTGCACCTGCCCCAAAGATATTCCGCGAGACATGCCGTATCGACTGGAACCAGCCAACGAAGAAGGTATATGACTTCGTGCGCGGCCTCAGTCCTTATCCAGCCGCTTGGACAATGCTCAACGGCAAAGCAGTAAAGATATTCGAGACAGAGAAGGAGTTTACCGCCCACAATCTCCAGATCGGTACAATCATCAGCGATGGCAAGAGC
>JAGCWG010000211.1 GCA_017961965.1 Bacteroidaceae bacterium
CTGTGTGGAGTATATAAATACAAGACCTGGCAACACGTTTCAGGAGCGTTTTGAATATTATTTCATCAACGACCTCCGTGTAAATGCCAAATATGTGCGTGACTTCCGTAAGATTATGCTTGATGGTTACGACTCTTATTATCAGACAATCGGCATTGATGATGTTGAAACGGACGAGTCTGTGAATGATGACATCTTCTACGACCTCTCGGGACGTGTAGTGAAGAATCCTTCCAAGGGTATTTATATTAAGAATGGTAAGAAATATATTATGAACTGATTTAATGCGGCTTTGGTCTTAGCGACTAAAGTCGCATTATGTTTGTTCAAAGACACGCTGACACTTTTCCTTGGTGGAGCGTGAAATAGTGTTGTATGATATTTCCGTCTTGTTTGGGAATAAAAATAAGGGAAGGTTTCTCCACGGAACCTTCCCTCTTTTTGTATCTTGTAATGGCGGTAGTGCCTTACATTCTACATGCTGGATGAGCAGATTATGCCTCTGCTGGTGCCTCAGCCTCTGCAGCTGGAGCCTCTTCTGCTGCAGTTTCAGCGGCAGCAGCCTGAGCAGCAGCCTTCTTCTCTGCAACCTTTGCTGCGATAGCAGCGTTAGCCTTCTTCTCAGCCTCGAGACGAGCAGCAGCGTCAGCCTTCTTGTCTGCAGCCTTCTTGTTAGCAGCAGCAGTAGCCTTGCTTGCCTTCTCAGCCTTCCAAGCCTCGAACTTCTTGTCAGCAGCAGCCTCGTCGAATGCGCCCTTCTTTACACCACCGAGGAGGTGCTTTTTGAGGTAAACGCCCTCGCCTGAGAGGATGTTACGAACAGTGTCTGTTGGCTGTGCACCTACCAATACCCAGTAGAGAGCGCGCTCAAAGTTCAAATCAACTGTAGCAGGATTAGTGTTTGGATTGTATGTACCAATCTTCTCAATGAAACGACCATCACGTGGTGCATCTGCGTTAGCAATCACGATTGAGTAGAAAGCGTAGTTCTTACGACCGTGACGCTGCAATCTAATTTTAGTTGCCATTTGTAAAAATAGTAATTTATTAGTTGTTAAAAAATGATTTGAATGCCGTTAACCCGTAACGACCGTGCAAAGGTACGGCTTTTTTTTACAAAAAAGTGATTTTCGTACAAACTTTTATTGTTTATGCTTTTTTTTTCTGTCTTATGAAGCCCGTTTACATTTATTTATCTTAAATTTGCATACTCTTTGTAAGGTAGAGTTTGCAATTTGAAGAAAAAATGGAGGGATACATTGAACATAATGGCATCATAGAAAGTATTATGGGATCGCATATTCGTGTGCGCATTGTTCAGGCTTCTGCTTGTTCGGGATGCAAGGCTAAGTCATTGTGTACGTCGTCTGAGGCAAAGGAAAAGTTCATCGACGTGTATGACAGCAATCCAGAACGATGGACAATGGGCGAAGCCGTAAACGTACGTGGTTCGCTGTCCATGGGCAAGAAAGCCGTTCGCATTGCTTTCGGCGGTCCTATACTTATTATTATTGTTGTGTTGATGTTGTCAAAACTCTCTTTCGGTATGTCCGACGGTTGGTCGGTACTGCTTGCTTTCGGAGCAGTAGGATTATACTCTCTTGTGCTTTACATTATGCGTGACATGCTCTCCAAGAAGTTTGTCATGTGGATTGAGAAGAGTTGAACGGATAAAAGTGATGTATGTATTCGGATATTTAAAACAAGGTTGAAAAACATTATAAAAAATTAAATATAATTTAAATAGGCTTATGAACGTAATTCTAATTGCTGTGATTGTCTTGGCAGTATTGGGCTTTGTCCTTGCGGGTGCCCTATACATCATGTCTAAGAAGTTTGCAGTTGTTGAAGATCCACGAATTGGTCAGATTGCAGAGGTTCTCCCTGGTGCGAACTGTGGTGGATGTGGCTTCCCTGGTTGTGGCGGTATGGCTGCAGCATGTGTGAAGGCTGCTGATGCTGGCTCGCTCGAAGGATTGAACTGTCCTGTAGGTGGTCAGGCTACAATGGAGGCTATCGCGGGTGTTCTTGGTATGGAAGTTGGAGCTTCAACACCTAAGTTGGCTGTTGTACGCTGTAACGGAACGTGTGCGAACCGTCCAAGGACTGTTGTCTATGACGGCGTGAAGAGTTGTCGCATTGCCAACACTACTTGCATGGGTGAGACTGCCTGTGCATACGGATGTCTCGGTTGTGGCGACTGTGTGGCTGCTTGTCAGTTAGGCGCAATCAAGATGAATGAGGAGACAGGTATTCCTGAGGTTGATGCAGCTAAGTGTACTGCTTGTGGTGCATGTGCCAAGGCTTGTCCACGTAACATCATCGAGGTTCGTGCTGTCAGCGGTGACAAGAAGGACGCATTTGTTGTAGAATGTATGAACAAGGACAAGGGTGCACAGGCAATGAAGGCTTGTAACGTATCTTGTATCGGATGTAAGAAATGTGAGACAGCTTGTGGTAGTGATGCTGTACACGTTGAGGGCAACCTCGCTTACATCAATCCTGAGTCTTGTGTACTCTGTGGCCAGTGTTTCGATGCTTGTCCACGTGGCACTATCGTTACACTTTCTGTGGCAGGAATCAAGCGCAAGAAGATTGAGAAGGCTGCACCAAAGGCTGCTGCAAGTGCTGCACAGGCAGGAGCACCAGTTGCACCAAAGGCTCCATCTAAGGAGTGGAAACCAATCGAAATCAAGTATGATGCTGCACTTCTTCCATCACAGCAGGTACTTCTTGCAGGACCAAAGGATATCAGCAATCCTGCTCCTGCAGCAAAGGAGACTACATTTGAGGCAAAGCGCACAGACGCTCCTCTTGCTCCAAGTCAGTTGATTCTCCTCGGACTTAAATAAAGATAAGTTTTTAAGTTTGTTCTTAAGTTTTTAAGTTCTTAGGTTTTTAAGTTTTTTAGTTTTCGCGGAAGTCAGAATATACGCGGAAACATAAAAACTTACAAACTTACAAACTCACAAACTCACAAACCTAAAAACTCACAAACTTACAAACTTAAAAACTCAAAAAACGTAAAAACTCATAAAATAATATAATGAAGACATTTAGAATTGGTGGAGTTCATCCAGCAGAAAATAAATTGTCGGCTGCAGAACCTATTAAG